>CAJTMQ010000061.1 GCA_910577215.1 uncultured Eubacterium sp.
AAGCTTTCACAGATTTCAATTATTGTTGTTCTTATTGTAAAATACTGGGATAATGCAATTAAATATCTTTTTATGTTTTTTATAATAAAAGAGATAATAATGCTGATAGGCGGTGCAATACTTATTTCTAAAGGACTTCGTCCCGTGGCTGCGGAAATGTGGGGTAAGGTTGCTACAACAGTATTCTGTATTGTAATGATCTTTGTGCTTGCCTTCGGTGAAGGCGGAGCATTTTGCCAATATTTTGAGCTTCCGTCAGTAGTTACATGGATATTGGTTAGTATATCGGCTGTTTGTACTTTCGGCTCGCTGCTGGGCTATATTCCCGGCTTTGTACGCCAGATTAAAGAGAAAAAGGCAGCTAAATAATTAAAGGAGAAATCACTTTTTAATGAAAAAACAGATGTGCAGCAGGTGCGGTGAACGCCCTGCAGTGGTATTTATACAAAAAATGGAAGACGGAAAGATTGTGCCGGAAGGACTTTGTATAAAATGTGCAAAGGAAATGAATGTAGGCTCAATCAATCAGATGATAGATCAGCTTGGTGTTTCGGATGAAGAGCTTGAGCTTGCATCAGAGCAGATGAGCAATTTTATGGAAAATATGGGCGATTTTGATTTCGGCTCTCTCGGCGAAATGTTTAACCCTGATAATATGGACGGTGCTCAGACTTTTCCCTTTGCTAACCTGTTCAGCGGCGGAGAGGAATCATCGGAAGAAGATAACGGAAAAAAGAAAAAAGGCAAAAAAGCAAAGAAAAATTCATCTGATGATGCAAGAAAATTTTTGAATAATTATTGTAATAATCTTACTGTAAAAGCTAAAAAAGGCGAGATAGACAGTATTATCGGCAGAGAAAAGGAAATCTCACGTGCAGTACAGATTCTTTGCAGACGAACAAAGAATAATCCTTGCCTTATAGGTGAACCGGGTGTCGGTAAAACTGCTATTGCCGAGGGACTTGCAATTCGCATTGCCAAAGGAGAAGTGCCTGCCCGTCTTATGAATAAAGAAATTTATCTTCTTGATTTAACAGCTCTTGTTGCCGGCACTCAGTTCAGAGGTCAGTTTGAGGGAAGAATAAAAGGTCTTGTTGATGAGGTGAAACACGAGGGTAATATTATCCTTTTCATTGATGAGGTTCATAATCTTGTCGGAACGGGTGACAGTGAGGGCACAATGAATGCCGCTAATATTCTGAAGCCTGCTCTTTCAAGAGGTGAAATTCAGGTTATCGGTGCAACAACCTTTAATGAATACAGAAAATATATTGAAAAAGACGCTGCACTTGAGCGACGCTTTCAGCCTGTTAAGGTTGAAGAGCCTTCACTTGATGAAGCATACAGAATGCTTCTCGGAATTAAGGCATATTACGAAACCTATCACAGAGTTCAGATTTCAGACAGTCTTGTTTACCGTGCGGTAACGATGTCCGAACGATTTGTAACAGACCGCTATCTGCCCGATAAGGCAATAGATTTGCTTGATGAAGCCTGTACCTGTGCAAATCTTCGCAATCCTGCCATCTCTGAATATCAGATTATGCTTGAAAGAAAACAGATTCTTTTAGACGGCATAGATAACGCTTCACAGCCTGATGATGATAATCAGATTGATTACGAGCTTGTTTCAAAGCTTAAAGCGGAAGCCCTACAGCTTGATCAGAAGCTGCCTGAGCTTGCAGAAAAGGCAAAGGATAATCAGGTGCTTGAGCAGGATTTGGCAAAGGTTGTTTCTTTATGGACAGGAATTCCGGCATCAAAGATTGAAGCAGGGGATATTAAAAAGCTTGCAACACTTGAGGATGAACTTAAAAAGCATATTGTCGGTCAGGATGATGCGATTGAAAAGATTGCAGCTGCTGTCCGCAGAGGAAGGGTTCAGATCAGTCCGAAGAAAAGACCGCAGTCATTTATATTTGTAGGCCCTACAGGTGTTGGTAAAACAGAGCTTGTTAAGCAGCTTGCGGAGTATTTATTTGATTCGCCTGAAACCCTTATTCGCCTCGATATGAGTGAATATATGGAAAAATTCAGCGTTTCAAGAATTATCGGCTCTCCTCCCGGTTATGTCGGCTATGATGATGCAGGTCAGCTTACTGAAAAGGTACGGAGAAAGCCTTACAGTGTTATTCTTTTTGATGAAATTGAAAAGGCTCATAAGGATGTTCTGAATATTCTGCTTCAGATTCTTGATGAAGGAAGAATAACGGATGCACAGGGCAGAACAGTTAATTTTGAAAACACAATTATTGTTATGACATCAAATGCAGGCTCAACAGATTCCGCAACACTGGGCTTCGGCAAATCAGACAATGAGATTAACCAGGATGTAACGATGAAGGCACTTGAAAGATTTCTGCGTCCTGAATTTCTCGGCAGAGTGGATGAGGTGATTGCCTTTAACACATTGTCATTTGATAATTTTGAAAAAATTGCATGTCTTATGCTTGAAGAACTTAAAGAAAGTCTTAAAGATAAGGCAATTGAGCTTTCTTATGACGATTCTGTTCCCGTATTTATTGCCAAGGAGTCATACGGTTCAAAGAAAAATGCAAGAGGAATTCGTGATTCCGTAAGAAGAAATGTTGAAGATGCTCTTGCGTCTGCAATTGTTTTCAATCAGGATATTGTTATAAATAGTTTCAGTTTAACAGCAAAAAATGAGATTGAAGTAAAGATTAACTGACTTTTTTTCAAAAAACTCTTGACAGTTCGGCGGTCATTTATTATAATAGTGACCGTCGCTTATGCGGGTGTAGTTCAATGGTAGAATGTCAGCTTCCCAAGCTGAACACGAGGGTTCGATTCCCTTCACCTGCTCCATATACGCGTTTGTAGCTCAGCTGGATAGAGCAACCGCCTTCTAAGCGGTAGGTCGAAGGTTCGAGTCCCTCCAAGCGCGCCAAAAGTTATAACCGCTTGAGAGGGCGAGAAACGAGATACAAAAGTTTGTGAGCAAAGCAAGCAAAAACTTTTGTCAAGAAACAGTTCAGTGAACTGTTTCGCATCGAGAAGAGAGTCCCTCCAAGCGCGCCATATTATGGTGGGATTAGTTCAGTTGGTTAGAGCGCCAGTTTGTGGCACTGGAGGTCATCGGTTCGAATCCGATATCCCACCCCACTTTTAATAAAAATCCCGATATTGGGGTGTCGCCAAGTGGTAAGGCAAGGGACTTTGACTCCCTCACTCGTAGGTTCGAATCCTGCCTCCCCAGCCAGCACCCTTAATTAAGGGTGATACGGTTCATTAGCTCAGATGGCAGAGCACTTGACTTTTAATCAAGGTGTCCGGGGTTCGACTCCCCGATGAGCCACCATACTTTAAAGCCCCTTGCTTCGTGCAGGGGGCTTTTGGTTTATTATTGGAGCAATTATGGAGAATATTATTTTTAACGGCAGAAAAATTGAATACTGCCTAATCAGAAAAAATGTTAAAAACATCAATCTGCGTATTAAACAGGATTGTTCCGTTATTGTTTCAGCAAATCCGTTGGTGCCGAAAACAATTATTGCTGCATTTGTTTCGGAAAATGCAGAAAAGATACTGGCAGTAATTGATAAGAATAACACTAAAGCAGCTTTGAAGCCGGATTTTGAAAAGGGAAGCACTGTTCAGCTTCTCGGTAAGTTATATACCCTGGAAGTTATTGAAAGCAGTACTAATTCGTATTATGTTGGTGAAAATGAAATCACCCTGTATGTTAACTCAAGCGGTAAGGCAGAAAACAGACAGGCAGAATATAATTTGCTTCTTAAAAAAACAGCAGAGGTTGTTTTCCCGAAACTGTTGAAGGAATGCTATTCTCCGTTTGAAAAGGTCTGTGCAAGTTTGCCCGAACTGAAGATAAAGAATTTAAAATCTCAATGGGGCAACTGCTATCATAAAAGAAATCTTATAACGCTTAATTCAAGGCTTGCAGCATATGATTTTAATGTTATCCGTTCTGTAATCTATCATGAATACTGCCACTTTGTTCATCAGAATCATTCAAAGGATTTTTACAGTCTGCTCGGCAGTGTTATGCCGGATTGGAAGCGGTATGACAGGGTTTTGAAGAATAAATAATTGATGTTAAAAAGTCCTCACAATTCATTTGTGGGGACTTTTTACTTTAACCAATTTGTAACTGTTTTGTAAGTCGCATTTTGTTGAAATAAGTTTCTTCCTGTGATATGTTATTATAGAAAAATTGTGAAAGGAAATTCAGAACTATGGAAAGAAAAGTGATTATTATGGATCATCCGCTGATTCAGCACAAGCTCAGTATTCTTCGTGATGTCAGCACAAGCACAAAAGAATTCAGAGATCTTGTTAATGAAATTGCAATGCTGATGATTTATGATGCAACAAGAGATTTGCCTCTTCAGGATAAAAATGTACAAACACCTTGCGGAGTTGCCCACTGTAAGGAAATTGCAGGAAGGAAGCTTGCATTTGTTCCGATTCTCCGTGCAGGTCTCGGAATGGTTGAGGGTGCACTTATGCTTGTTCCGTCTGCAAGAATCGGTCATATCGGGCTTTACAGAGATGAAACAACACTCGAGCCTGTAGAATACTACTGCAAGCTGCCTAAGGATATTGAAGAGCGTGATGTTTTTGTAGTTGACCCAATGCTCGCTACAGGCGGCTCTGCTATTGATGCAATCTCTCAGATTAAAAAGAGAAATCCGCGATCAATAAAATTCCTGTGCATCATTGCTGCACCTGAGGGTCTGGAGGCTCTTGAAAAAGCACATCCCGACGTTGATATATTTGCAGCGGGTATGGATGATCATCTTAATGAGAACGGATATATCGTTCCCGGTCTTGGTGATGCAGGGGACAGAATTTTCGGTACAAAATAATTCAATATAAAGATATTTAAAAGAAAGGATTTCATTATGGCTAAAAAAGAAAAAATTTCTATCGGCAATGAAGGAATTTACGATGCCAAAAAGCTTGGTGCGCCGAAAATGGTTGTGCTTGGCTTTCAGCATATGTTCGCAATGTTCGGTGCAACCGTAACAGTTCCGCTTCTTACGGGATTAGATATTTCAACAACGCTTCTTTTTGCAGGTCTCGGAACACTTTTATTCCATTGCTTAACCAAATTCAAGGTTCCTGCTTTCCTCGGTTCATCCTTTGCGTTTATCGGCGGTTACCTTGCAGTTGCCCCTCTTCAGGACGGAAGGGGAAATAAGGAAATGCTGCCTTATGCCTGCCTTGGTGTTGCCTGTGCAGGATTACTTTATCTTGTTTTGGCAGGTATTATTAAGCTTGTTGGCATTAATAAGGTTATGAAACTTTTTCCGCCTGTTGTAACAGGTCCTATCATAATGGCAATCGGTCTTGGTCTTGCACCGTCTGCAATTGCTAACTGTTCACAGAACTGGTGGCTTGCAATCATTGCTCTTGTTCTTATTGTTGCATTCAACATTTTTGGTAAAGGTATGGTAAAGATTGTTCCTATTCTTCTTGGTATAATTATTACATATATAGTTGCCGCAATTGTCGGAAATGGATTCGGTGTTGAAAGCTTTGCAATTGATTTTTCAGGTGTTAAGGATGCAGCTTGGATCGGCTTCCCGATTGAATGGAGCTCAACCGTATTCGGCGGTGTGAGAAATTCAAGTGCTGCTGTTTCGGCAATTATTGCCATTGTTCCGATTGCAATTGCAACGATGATGGAGCATATCGGTGATGTTTCTGCTATTTCGGCAACCTGCAACAAGAATTATATAAAAGACCCCGGTCTGCACAGAACACTTCTCGGTGACGGTTTTGCAACAATTTTGGCATCACTTTTCGGTGCTCCTGCAAATACAACCTACGGTGAAAACACAGGTGTGCTTGCCCTTTCAAAGGTTTATGATCCAAGAGTAATCCGAATTGCGGCATATTTTGCAGTGGTTTTCTCAATCTGCCCTAAATTTGCAGCAGTTATTGAGTCTATTCCCGTAGCAGTTGTAGGCGGTATTTCATTTGTGCTTTACGGTATGATTTCTGCCGTTGGTGTAAGAAATGTTGTTGAAGCCAAGGTTGATTTCTCAAAATCACGCAATACAATCATTGCAGCAATTATTCTTGTTCTTGCACTTGGTTCAAACGGTATAACAATTCCTGTTGGTTCAACAACAATCAGCATTTCAGCACTTGCAACAGCTTCTGTTGTTGGTATTATTCTTAATGTAATCTTACCGGGTAATGATTATGTTTTCAAAATGGACAATAATAAAAAGGAAGAGGCTGCAGAGTCTAAGGCTGAGTAATTCATAATACTGTTAGAAGACCTGATGTAAAATCAGGTCTTTATTGTTTCTTATTTATTCATTTTGACATATTGCTTTTAATATGTTAAAATTGGAAATCATTATTAACGAACAGGGAGGATATTACAATGACATCTGCTGACATCTGCATACTTATAGCAATTGTTGCTTATCTTGCAATTGTTGTTATTATAGGTTTTGTTTTTTCCAAGAAAAACGAAAATGTTGATGATTTCTATCTCGGAGGGCGTAAGTTAGGCCCCCTTGTAACAGCTATGAGTGCTGAAGCATCTGATATGAGCGGTTGGCTTTTAATGGGCTTGCCGGGTCTTGTTTATCTTTGCGGTATTGCCGAAGCATCGTGGACAGCCATAGGTTTAGCTGTTGGTACATATTTTAACTGGCTTATCGTAGCTAAAAGGCTTCGTAATTATTCAAATAAAATCAATGCAATAACCATTCCGGATTTTTTTGCAAAAAGATTCAGGGATAATACAAACATTCTTATTGCAATAGCTGCAATTTTAATTATCATTTTCTTTATTCCTTATACCGCTTCCGGATTCTCAACCTGCGGTAAGCTTTTCGGCTCATTATTCGGAATAGATTATCACGTGGCAATGGTTGTGTCAGCTGTTATTATAGTTGCCTACACATCTCTCGGCGGTTTCCTTGCTGCTTCCCCAACAGACTTTATTCAGTCAATCATTATGAGTATTGCTCTTGTTGTTGTTCTTGTGTTTGGTATTCATGTTGCAGGCGGATGGTCTGCCGTAACGGAAAATGCTTCTTCCATTTCACATTATCTTTCAATGACTTCAACAACGGACGGTACAGGCGGAGTTGTTTCTTACAGCGGAATGAGCATTGTTTCAACGCTTGCGTGGGGTCTTGGATATTTCGGTATGCCTCACATTCTTCTTCGCTTTATGGCGATAGAAAGTCCTAAAAAGATAAAAACCTCAAGAAGAGTTGCAAGTGTGTGGGTTGTAATTGCTATGGCGGTTGCAATTGTTATCGGTATGGTTGGTCTTGCAATGAGCAAGGTTGAGCCGTCAATGGTGCTTGCAGACAGTGAAACTGTTATAGTAGCAATTTCAAGCCTCCTTTCAAAATACGGTATTGTGTTTGCACTTCTTGCAGGTGTAATTCTTGCCGGTATTCTTGCTTCAACAATGTCTACTGCGGACAGTCAGCTTCTTGCTGCAGCATCTGCAATCAGTCAGGATGTTATGGTTGGCACATTCAAACTTAAAATTACTGCAAAAACAAAGATGATAGCTGCAAGAATAACTGTTGTAGCAATTGCGGTTCTCGGAGTTGCGTTTGCATGGAATCCTGATTCTTCGGTATTTAGAATTGTAAGCTTTGCATGGGCAGGTTTTGGTGCATCCTTCGGACCTCTTATGCTGTTTGCTCTTTTCTGGAAGAGAACAAACAAATGGGGCGCAATTGCCGGTATGGTTTCAGGCGGTGTAACGGTTATTGCATGGCACTATGCTCAGGGCGGCATATTCAGCCTTTATGAGCTTCTTCCTGCATTCATTGTTTCATCCGTATTTATTGTTGTTGTATCACTGTTAACAAAGGCTCCCGAAAAGGAAATAACAGAAGAATTTGAAGAGGTTAAAACTCTGAAAGAATAAGAAAAGAAGATGCTTTAAGCATCTTCTTTCTTTTTTGCTTCTATTAATGCTTTGATTGTTTCAAAATCAAATTCGTTTAAAAGTAATTTTATATCAATGGAATTCAGCAGGCTTTTTGCAAGTGCTTTTATGATTTCTCCAACCTCACTGCCCGCATTGTCAGTTGATTTTACAGCCTGAATGATGGCAAGCAGAATAAAAATGTAATTCTTTTTATTGATGTCATCAAGTGTGTATATTCCACTTTGCTTTGCTATATCGTAGATGGCTTTAACAGCCTTCTGCAATCCGTTTTGCGAAACGGTATCAAGGCTTTCGGTAAGTGTGCTGTCCATATATTCCGAAAGTGCGCTGAATTTTTCCGCCTTTTCAAATTCTTCACCGTTTATGAGCCACGTGAATACATTGTGCTGTGATGCACCTATTGCACTGCTTTTTATAATTACCCGTTTTCCGCCCGCTTCCAGCATTCTGCCTACAATTGAACTGTCGGGAAGAATATTTATAATCTTTTCAGCGGTTTGAGGTGTGAAAAGAATGTTAACCAAATCCTTCGGAAATCCGGGACCGTCATTATTATAAACCGTAGGTATGCGTGCTTTGTTTTCCTCGTTAGTGAATATGTAGCTGAACATTGCAAGATTTCCGCCCTTGGAATGACCGCCTATAATGAAGTTTCCGCTTTGCTCTGAAAGAATTTTATTTGTATAGCTCAAAGCTGCAAGCTGTGCAGCAATCGGAAAGGAATATGCCAGCTCGGCATCTTCATAAAAGCCTATGATTTTTTCATCTGTTCCGCGGTAAGCAATATATGAAGTGCTTTCGGTAAGCTTGAATACTGTTGCCGAAAAAGCGGTTGTGGTGCTTTTTTCGGGGCTTTCCGTAAAATCTGTTACCACTACACTTGCATATCTTTTTGTTGAACCTAAGAGCTTTAATAAATCTTCTGTTTTCACAAGGTTTTTATTTCGCTTATTCAGTTCCTCTTCGGGAGTGTAAACAAAGCTTTCTGAAACCGCTTTTAATGTTTTTCCCGTGTGTTCTTTAAAATCCAGATAAGAAAGCCTGCTGAAAATTACATTGTCAATTTCGTTAAAGCCTGAAGCGTTAAATGAAATATCTCTGCGGTTTTCGGCAAAATCAAAAATAGTGTTCAAAA
>CAJTMQ010000062.1:0-1551 GCA_910577215.1 uncultured Eubacterium sp.
CAGAGATTGATCTCTCCCCTGTTAATCTTGATTTAATTAAGAAAATAACACTTAATGATGCTTATCAGTTTTTAATATATTGTAAAAGTGTGAGGCACAACAATGAAAACACAAGAGCAAGAAGAGTTATAGCAATCAGAAGATTTTTTATTTATTTAACAGATAATATGGGTCTGCTTGAGTATAATCCTATGAAAAATCTTGATATTCCAAAAACAAAAAAAGCTCTTCCCAAATATCTTACTCTTGAAGAAGCGGAAAAGCTTTTATCTGTTATTGACGGACCGTATAAAGAAAGAGATTATGCAATTATTACTCTTTTTCTTAACTGCGGAATGCGTTTGGCAGAGCTTGTTTCAATTGATTATAATGACATAAAAACTGACGGCTCACTTATTATAACCGGTAAAGGAAATAAAGAGCGTACAGTTTACCTGAATCAGGCCTGCATTGATGCCGTAACTGCGTATATGAAGAAAAGACCGAATGACGGTGTCAAGGACAGAGCACTGTTTTTAAGCTCAAGAAATCAGCGTATAAGCCCTAAAACAGTGCAGCATATTGTTTATACAAATCTGACTAAAGCAGGTCTTGGTGACAGAGGTTTGTCTGTTCACAAGCTTCGTCATACGGCTGCAACTCTTATGTATCAGCACGGAAATGTTGATGTGCTTCTGTTAAAAGAAATTCTTGGGCATGAAAATCTCGGGACTACCGAAATTTATACACATATTGCAAGCGATGCTGCAAAGAAAGCTATTGAAGCCAATCCTTTAAGTGATCAGAAATCTAAATGGAAATAAGTCCGTTAAGTGCGGTACATATTGCCGTATTAATTAAAGACACAACTATTATCAGACCTGCATAAGCCAAATACTTTTTCAGATATGTCTTGTAACTGAATTCTTCAGACATATCTGATTTTTTTATTGTTATATCATAAATATTCTTGCTCATTTCATAGCTCATTGATACAGAATAAATGATTACCGTTAAAAACAAGCATACAAACGGCACAACCATTAAAAGTGAATAGCCTATACCTTTTACTCCATGATTGATATAATAAAAAGTAACCTTCATTCCTGATGCAAAGCCGATTACAAAAGGAATTAAATTGATTACGGGAAAGCCCACAAGGCAAACACCAAGCAGCACCGAAACTGCAAATACCAGCATATACAGACATAAATTATTCAAAAACATCTGCAGGAATTCCTGATTTGCGGCTGACAAAATACCGTCTAAAACATCATTCTGACAATTCTTATATATAAAGGATCCGCACAGTAATCCTGCAACATAAAAAATAATTGAATACAGAAAGGTTTTATTCTCCGTAAAAATTGTGAATAAATCCTTCTTATCCGAACTGTCTGCTTCAAATAATATTGGCTTTTCATCAAATTCATTTTCACTTTTTAATTCAAAACTATCCATTTATTTTACCTTGATTTTCTTTGATTTTTTTGCTGAAAGATAACCGAATACTCCGCTTATAAGCAAAACTGCCAGCAGCTTTACCAAAAAATGAACAATATTGTTGCCGTT
>CAJTMQ010000062.1:1590-7104 GCA_910577215.1 uncultured Eubacterium sp.
ATGATAAGCGGCACAGCAGAAAGCATGCCCATAACAAAGCCGTTGTTTTTAAAAGATTTAACGGAAATATACGATATAATTACAGAAGATAATATATTTACTGCATACGAAGCATATTCAAGATATTTAATGTCAAGATCCAGCTTGAAAATAATAAATGAAAACAGCCATGAAAAAAACTTTACTGAAATTGCTGTTAAAATAACAGCCTTAATTATAAATTTTATTAACAGTCCTGTAGCACCTGATGAACTGATTTTTTTCATAAAAAAACTCCTCCGTATCCATTAAAGGATATTCAGAGGAGTTAATTTTTATTACTAATTAATCAGTCTTCTTTTTCGTCAGTTAAAACCTTTGGTTCTTCTTTAACTGCAGGAGCGTCTTCTTTCTTAGACTTTTTGCTGTCTTTCTTATCCTTTGCAGCCTGTCTTGCAGCTTCAACTTCCTTTTTATGCTGATCCATCTTTGTTTTGTTTGTATTAACAGCCCAGCGCTGAAGCTTCATTTTTGTTCTGTCTGCACCTGTTTCAATAACGATATCCTCTTCACGGATCGTTACAACTCTGCCCACAATTCCGCCGATTGTAATGATTTCATCACCGATTTCAAGTGATGCTCTCATTTCCTGCTCTTCCTTCTGACGCTTCTTCTGAGGTCTTATCATAACAAAATACATAACACCGATAAGAACAACCATTAAAACGATATATGAGGTTGAGCCGCCTGCACCTGTGCCTGAACCACCAGCTGCCAAACTAAGTAAATATGACATATTTATGCCCTCCGTAAATTTAATAACATATGCTATTATATAGACAAATTATGTAAAATGCAAGGATTTTCTAAATTCTTGTATCAAGTTTTACAGTATATTCATTTTTGTAAGCCTCAAAAGTGCCTTTCTCAAGGTTTTCTCTTATTTCCTTCATAAGATTATTATAGAAATAAAGATTATGCATAACTGTAAGCCTCATACCAAGCATTTCATTCGCTTTAAGTAAATGCCTGATATAGCCCTTGCTGTAATTTTTGCATACAGGGCAATTACATTTTTCATCAATCGGTGTATCATCTCTTATATACTTGGCATTATTGATATTAATAATACCCTTTTTTGTGAAAAGATGACCGTGACGTGCATTTCTGCTTGGCATAACACAGTCAAACAAATCTACTCCCCTGCTTACTGCTTCAAGAATGTTTCCCGGGGTACCAACACCCATTAAATACCTTGGCTTATTTTCAGGAGCAAACGGAGTGACCGCACTTATAATACGGTACATATCCTCCTTGGGCTCACCTACTGCAAGTCCGCCGATTGCATAACCGTCTAAATCCATCGTAGCAATAAGCTTCATATGCTCAACCCTTAAATCATCAAATGTACAGCCCTGATTTATTCCGAACAAAAGCTGATTTTTGTTTATTGTTTCAGGAAGAGAATTGAGCCTGTCCATCTCAATTTTACAGCGCTCGAGCCATCTTGTGGTTCGCTCGCAGGCTTCTTTTGCATATTTATATGTGGCAGGATTTTTAACACATTCATCAAATGCCATTGCAATAGTAGAAGCAAGATTGCTTTGAATTTGCATTGATTCTTCTGGACCCATAAAGATTTTTTTACCGTCAATATGAGAATAAAAGGTTACGCCCTCTTCTTTAATTTTATTGAGCTTCGCAAGAGAAAAAACCTGAAATCCGCCGCTGTCCGTAAGAATGGGCTTATCCCAGTTCGTAAACTTGTGAAGACCGCCCATATCCTTGACAATATCATCACCCGGACGAACATGAAGATGATATGTGTTGCAAAGCATAACCTGCGTATCTATCTGCCTTAAATCCTCTGTTGACAAGCCGCCTTTGATGGCAGCAACGGTTGCAACATTCATAAAAGCAGGCGTCTGAACTGTTCCGTGAACCGTTTCAAACACACCTCTTCTGGCATTTCCTTCTTTTTTTACTACTTCAAATTTAGCTGACATAAAATTATTGTTATCTCCTAAATAAATATTTAAACATCAACAGATAAACATACTGTCTCCGAAACTGAAAAATCTGTATTTTTCCTTAACAGCAGTATTATAAGCGTTCATAACATTATCAAAACCGGCAAATGCAGATACAAGCATAATCAGCGTACTTTCAGGCAGGTGAAAATTCGTTATAAGTGCATCAATACATTTAAAGTCAAAACCCGGATAAATGAAAATGGATGTATCGCCCTCATCCCTGCATATGCAGCCGTTTTTAGCGGCAACGGATTCAAGTGTTCGGCACGATGTTGTTCCAACGGAAATAACTCTGCCGCCGTTCTTCTTCGTTTCATTAATAATATCTGCAGTTTCCTGCGGCATTATATAATGCTCTGTATGCATATGATGCTTGGTTACATCATCAACCTTAACCGGTCTGAAGGTTCCAAGACCCACATGAAGCGTTACATAAGCTATTTTAACACCTTTTGCCGTGATTTCTTCAAGCATATCGGGTGTGAAGTGCAAACCTGCCGTAGGGGCTGCAGCAGAGCCTAATTCACGGCTGTAAACCGTCTGGTATCTTTCCTTATCCTGAAGCTTTTCTTTTATATATGGAGGAAGCGGCATTGAACCGATTTCATCAAGAACGGCAAAAATATTTCCGTCACAGGAGAATTTAACAAATCTGTTTCCGTCCTCTTCATTAATATCAACAACCTCACCAATAAGCTTGCCATCACCAAATGAAAATTTTGTACCTATTTTTGCTCTTTTACCCGGCTTGCAAAGACATTCCCATACATCATTTTCCTTTTGTGCAACAAGCAGAAATTCAACAACAGCTCCCGTATCTTCCTTAACACCGTATATTCTTGCAGGAATAACACGTGTGTCATTCAAAACAAGGCAATCATTTTCATTCAAACAGCTTGTTAAATCGGAAAAAATTCTGTGCTGAATTTCTCCTGTTTTTTTATTTAATATCATTAATTTTGATGAATTTCTCGGCTCAATTGGTGTCTGAGCAATCAATTCTTCGGGTAATTCATAAAAAAAGTCAGAAGTTTTCATAAAGTCTCCATAATTTATATTTGACATATATATATATTAAGTGATATTATATCAAAAAGGTTGGCAAATGTCACCTATGTATTATATTGCATTATGTCTTGTTTTACAAGATATTTTAAGGAGAAATTATCAATGAGTAAAAAGTATAATGTCGGAATTGTCGGTGCAACAGGTATGGTTGGTCAGCGTTTTGCAACACTTCTTGCTGACCACCCTTGGTTTAATGTTGTTTGCCTTGCTGCTTCTTCAAGATCAGCAGGAAAGCCATACAGCGAGGCTGTTGGCAAAAAATGGTGTATGGATGTTGAGATCCCTGAAAAAATGAAGGATATTGTTGTTCTTGATGCAACTGCTGACATTGAGAAAATCACCTCAATGGTTGATTTTGTTTTCTGTGCAGTTGATATGAAAAAGGATGAAATAAAAAAGCTTGAGGAGGAATATGCTAAACACGAATGTCCTGTTGTTTCAAATAACAGTGCTCATCGTTTCACAGCAGATGTTCCTATGGTTGTGCCTGAGCTTAATGCAGAGCACATCAATATTATTCCTGAACAAAGAAAAAGACTCGGAACAAAACGCGGCTTTATCGCAGTAAAGTCAAACTGCTCTCTTCAGTCCTATGTTCCTGCTCTCTTCCCTCTTCACGAAAAATTCGGTGTTAAGGATGTTCTTGTCTGCACATATCAGGCTATCAGCGGTGCAGGAAAAACATTTGATACATGGCCTGAAATGATAGACAATGTGATTCCTTACATAGGCGGCGAAGAAGAAAAAAGTGAAAAAGAACCTCTTAAACTTTGGGGTAAAATTGAAGGCTCCGAAATCAAGCTTGCGGATAAACCTAATTTTACCGCACAGTGCATAAGAGTGCCTGTTTCAAACGGCCATTTAGGTGCAGTTTTTGTAAACTTTGAGAAAAAGCCGGGCAAGGAAGAAATGATTGAAATCTGGAAAGCATTCAAGGGCAGAGCTCAGGAGCTTGATCTTCCGTCTGCTCCGAAGCAGTTCCTCAACTATTTTGCGGAAGATAATATGCCGCAGATTAAATCTGAAAGAATGCTCGAAAACGGTATGGCGATTTCAATTGGCAGATTAAGAGAAGACACACAGTATCAGTACAAATTTGTTTGCTTATCACACAACACCCTCCGCGGTGCGGCAGGGGGCTGTTTTACTCGCAGAGCTTCTTTGTGCTGAAGGATATATGGATTAATTGATTTAAAGGAGTTTTCATTATGAAAGAACCTATTTTTACAGGAGCAGCCGTTGCTATTATCACACCAATGAATGAGGACGGCAGCGTTAATTACGAAGAATTTGCAAAGTTCGTTGACTGGCAGCTTGAAAACGGCACGGATTCCATTGTTATCTGCGGCACTACAGGCGAAAGCTCAACACTCAGAGTTGTAGAGCATCTTGAATGCATCAAATGGTGTATTGATTATGTTAACGGCAGATGCAAGGTAATTGCAGGTACAGGTTCAAACTCAACTGCCTGTGCTATTGAAATGAGCCAGCAGGCTTGTAAGGATGGTGCAGATGCACTTTTGCTTGTAACACCTTACTATAACAAAACAAGCCAGAGAGGTCTTATTGCCCACTACAAAGCTATTCATGATGCAACTGATAAACCGCTTATTCTTTACAATGTTCCGTCCAGAACAGGTGTAAACATTCTTCCTGAAACTGCTGCGGAAATCGCAAAGCTTCCAAGAGTTAACGGAATCAAGGAAGCAAGCGGAAATCTTGAGCAGATAGCAAAAATCAAGGAATTATGCGGCGATGAACTTAACATCTGGAGCGGTAATGACGATCAGATTGTTGATGTTCTTGAAAGAGGCGGAAAAGGCGTTATCAGTGTGCTTTCCAATGTTTGTCCTCAGGAAACACACGATATTGTTGCTAAATATTTAGACGGCGATATTGAAGGCTCAAAGAAAATGATGAATAAGTATATGAAGCTTGCTAAAAATCTTTTCTGCGATGTTAACCCGATTCCTGTTAAGGAAGCGGTTAATATGATTGGTTTTAATGCAGGAAAATGCAGACTTCCTCTTATTGATATGACAGATGAAAATAAGGCTATGATAAAAGAAACTCTTGAGGAGTACGGTCTTATTAAATAATTTTTAGTTTATTTGAAGGAATTTTATAATGACAAGAATTGTATTATGCGGTGCAAACGGCAAAATGGGAAAAGTAATTCAAAGTGTTGTTTCAGGAAGAGATAACTGTGAAATTGTTGCAGGTGTTGATTTAAACACGGAAAGCTCCGGCTTCCCTGTTTACAGTTCATTTGCAGATATTAAAGAAACAGCAGATGTTATCATTGATTTTTCTAATCCGGCACTGCTTGAAAGCTTACTTGATTATTCAGTCAATAATAATATACCTGTTGTAATTGCAACAACCGGCTATGATGACAATCAAAAGAAAATGATTGAGGCTGCTTCAGAAAAGG
>CAJTMQ010000062.1:7114-8762 GCA_910577215.1 uncultured Eubacterium sp.
TCTTTACTTATAATATGAGCATGGGTATCAACCTGCTTGCAAACCTTGCAAAAAAGGCTGTTTCAATTCTTGGTGATGATTTTGATATTGAGATTGTGGAAAAGCACCATAATCAAAAGATTGACGCACCAAGCGGCACAGCGCTTATGCTTGCAGATGCAATTTGCGAAGAGGTTGAAAATCCAATGACATATGAGTATGACCGCCATTCAAAAAGAGAAAAGCGTACAAAGAACGAAATCGGTCTTCATGCTATCAGAGGCGGTACAATCGTTGGTGAGCACGACATTATTTTTGCAGGCAGAGATGAAATCATAACACTTTCCCATTCAGCAAGAAGCAAAGAGATATTTGCTGTTGGTGCTGTTAATGCTGCTGTATTTATGGCAGACAATAAAGCACCGGGATTGTATACAATGAAAGAAATGATTGAATAAATTTTCAAAGGGTACGTAATGTACCCTTTATTTTTTTGCAAAAATTTCAAATGACACACGAATAACATAAGTGTATAATATAATCAGAACTATAAAGGAGGTAAAGCATATGTATAAAATATTGGTTGCCGATGATGAAACTAAAATCCGTGAAACAATTAAGGATTATTTTTCAGCAAAGAACTTCACTGTTTATCTTGCAGCTAACGGCTCTGAAGCGGTTAAAAGTGCAAAGAAGCATCAATTTGACCTAATTATACTTGATGTTATGATGCCTGTTACGGACGGATTAACCGCCTGCAAAGAAATAAGAAAAATAAGCAGCGTGCCCATTCTTTTTCTTTCAGCTCTGGGCGAAGAACACGATTTTTTGAATGGATACTCAAGCGGTGCTGATGATTATATTGTTAAACCCTTCCCGCTTTCTGTTCTTCATGAAAAATGCCTTACAATGATTAAAAGATATACAGGTATTAATAAAGAAAACAAAATTATTGTATCAGGAATAACATTGGACCTTAATTCCCATAAGGCGTTTGTTTCTTCTAAAGAAATTGACCTTTCTGAAAAAGATTTTCAGCTGCTAAAATACTTAATTGACAATAAAGGCATTGTTTTAAACCGTGATTTAATATTAAACAGAATATGGGGCTATGACTTTTTTGGAGATACAAGAGTTGTAGATACGCATATTAAAATAATAAGAAAGGCACTCGGAGATAAAGCCAGCTGTATACAGACCGTTATAAATGCAGGATATGTTTTTAAGGAGGGATAGCTATGATTAAAAAGAGAAAAATAATGATTATAATTCACATATTTATTATCGCATCTTATCTTCTTTCGTCTGTTTTTTTATTTAGCTCCTTTAAGATGTTAAAATATAATGAAATGTCAAAATTCTCAAAAGATTTAACAGAATATCCTCTTTTGCCTTATTCAGATAAAAATATCAGCTCAGATGAATACATTAAAAATTTCAATTCGTATTTTACTGCATTTCCTGCAATTATAGCGTTGTATAATAAGGATTGTGAAATGGTTTTGAAAAGTGGTTCATATATTTCATTTGTAGACGAAAACTACGAAAATAAAATAATTTTTATTGATGAATACTTAACAGAAGAAATAAAAAAACAAATTGTTGATTCAAATCAAAAAAAGGCAAACAATTATGGTTTTGATGTAAATGAATTTAAGTATACTGAAAT
>CAJTMQ010000063.1 GCA_910577215.1 uncultured Eubacterium sp.
TCGCCACCTCCACCTTGGCAAGGTGGCGCTCTACCGGATGAGCTAAATCCGCAAGTTGCAATAGAAATTATAATAAAAGAATACGCATTTGTCAATACCTAAATAAAAATTTTCCCAATAAAATTTATTTGTTTACAACATATGTTTTTTTTGCTAAAATGGAGAGTACGAAAGAAAAAGAGGAATTGTAAATGGATTACAGCATAGCACCCTTTGGGGAAATCTGGAGCGGCGGTGTTTTCAATGTGCCGTATGCACTGGCAGATAAATACATAAAGCTTGCAAGTGAATATCAGTTGAAGGCACTGTTGATTATTTTAAGCAGCAACGGTAAAAATTCCTCTGCCCAAATTGCAAAAAAACTTGGGATAACTTCTTCCGATGCCGAGGAGCTTATGGAGTTCTGGCTTGCAGAGGGTGTTGTTTCGGCAGACGGCGTAAATATTGCTCCTGTTTCTGTTGCTGAAGAAAAGCACAAAGCACCTGAGCCAAAGGAAGAGGTAAAGAAGATTCAGCTTACTGCGCCTGTGCTTACACCGAAGGATATTGTTGCGGCAGCAGAGGAAAACCCCGAAATAGGTGAGCTGCTCAACGAGGCACAGGTGGTGCTCGGCAGAACAATAAGCCACAGCGAAAGCGAAATGCTTGTTAATATGGTTAACTTTTACGGTATGAAAACGGAAATTGTGCTGATGATTCTGGAATACTGCCGCAGTCTTAAAGAAAAAAATAAAAACCGTGCGATAGGCACGGCATACATACTGAAAATTGCACAGAACTGGATGGATGAAGGCATTGAAACCGTAGCTCAGGCGGAGGATAAGCTTAAATCTGTTGAGAAGAGTGACAGGATATGGCACGAAATCATTGCCCTTGCAGGAATTATGCATAAAAATCCAACGGTTAAGCAGCGCGAAATGGTGTTGAAATGGCAGCAGGATTTCAGTATGGATATGATTTCAATTGCGATAGACCGGATGAAGGAAAACACGGATTCTCCTAAACTCAGTTATGTTGATACTATTTTAAAGAGCTGGAAGAAAAAGAGTATTTTAACGCCTGCAGATGTTGCGTCTGAAAATGAGCAGTTTGCAAAAAGCAAGGCGGCAAAAAAATCTGCTGCAGATGATAAAATCGGCGGTACACCGTCATATAATTTAGAGGAAATCAAGAAAAATGCACTTAATAACACAGATATTAAGTTTTAAGGTGACTTGTTATGGCATATAAAAACACTGTTTATCAAAAGGCAATAAATGTGCTTGAACGCAGGCGTGAAAGAGCCACACTGGAGGCGAATTCGCGGATGATAGAAATTTCGCAGAAGCTGCCTGAAATAGATGAAATTCAAAAGAAGCTTTCCGCAATCGGCTTTTCAATCTCCAAGCTGTTTTTCCATAAGGGAAACAGAGAGGATGAGGTTAATAAGCTACGCAAGGCAAGCCTTGCACTTCAGAAGGAAAAAAAGGAAATTCTTGTTAAAAACGGTTATGATGAGGATGCACTCATAACAAAGTTTTTCTGCCCTGTGTGCAGTGATACAGGGTATTATAATGACCGTATGTGTAACTGCCATAAGGAGCTTTTAAAGGAAATTGAGCGTGATTCGCTTAGAAAAATTGCTCCGCTTGATGAATGTACCTTTGATACCTTTGACACACGCTATTATCCTGAAACTTCATTGGAAAACGGTATTTCACCCAAGGAAAAGGCAGAAAAAATACTTAATTCCTGCAGAATGTATGCACAGTCATTTAATTCACACTCGCCTAATTTAATGTTTATGGGCAAAACAGGGCTTGGAAAAACCCATTTAAGCCTTGCAATTGCAAATGTTGCAATAAACAAGGGCTATTCAGTTGTTTACGGCACAAGCCAGAATATTCTTTCTGATTTGCAGAATGAAAATTTCGGCAGAACAGACAGGCTGTTTTATGAAGAATATGATGTTCTGCACGCAGATTTGCTGATTATTGATGATTTAGGCACGGAATATAAAAATCAATATACCGTTGCGTGCCTGTATAATATTATTAATACACGTATATTGCAGAAGAAGCCCACAATCATAAGTACAAATTATGATTTTGATAAATTCAATGAAATTTACGATATGCGTATAACAAGCCGTATAGCAGGTGAATATTCCACCCTTATTTTAGAGGGCAATGATATAAGATACATAAAATAATAGCAGGAGGGAAAACAATCCCTCCTGTTTTATTTTTTTGGCAATGGTTTTAATTCATTTGTAAAGCCTAAAATATAATCTGCCGAAACATTATAAAATTCGCATAATGTTTTAAAGTGTTCAAGCGGAAGTTTACGTTTTCCGCTTTCATATAATTGTTATTTTTAAAGTTATGGCAACAGCCTCTTGTTTTAAATCATTGTCTTCTCTTAAATTTTTTAATCTTTCAGTATAATGCATTTCTATCACCAAATTACATTATACAATGCATTCGTATGAATGCTAAAATGTGTTAAGGAGGTGATAAATAAAAGGAAAAATGCACTTCTCTGATTGCTGCTGAATATTCACAAAACAAAAAAGCTCCCATACGGGAGCTTTTTCTTTATATATGCATAATGCTTATATTATTTTGAGTTTTTGATTGCAGCCTGTGCAGCAGCAAGACGAGCAATCGGAACACGGAATGGTGAGCATGATACATAATCAAGACCAATCTCGTGGCAGAATTCAACTGAGCTTGGGTCGCCGCCGTGCTCACCGCAGATACCGCAGTGAATTGAAGGACGGGTTGCCTTGCCCTTTTCAACAGCCAACTTCATAAGTGAGCCAACACCAACAGTGTCAAGCTTAGCAAATGGATCATTCTCGAAAATCTTTGCATCATAGTAAGCATCCAGGAACTTACCAGCATCATCACGGCTGAAGCCGTATGTCATCTGTGTAAGGTCGTTAGTACCGAAGCAGAAGAATTCAGCCTCTGTTGCAATTTCATCAGCTGTAAGAGCAGCACGAGGAATTTCAATCATAGTACCTACTTCATATTTCATATCAATGCCTGCAGCAGCAATTTCTGCATCAGCAGTTGCAACAACAATGCTCTTAACATACTTAAGTTCTTTTGTATCACAAGCAAGCGGAATCATAATTTCAGGAGCAACAGTCCAATCCGGATGAGCCTTCTGAACATTGATAGCAGCACGGATAACAGCCTTTGTCTGCATCTTAGCAATTTCCGGATATGTTACTGCAAGACGAAGTCCACGGTGACCCATCATTGGGTTGAACTCGTGAAGTGAAGCAATAAGAGCCTTGATATCTTCAACAGCTTTGCCCTGTGAATCAGCAAGCTTCTTGATGTCTTCTTCCTCTGTAGGAACGAACTCGTGAAGAGGAGGATCAAGGAAACGGATTGTTACAGGACAGCCTTCAAGTGCTTCGTAAAGAGCCTCAAAGTCGCTCTGCTGATAAGGAAGAATCTTTTCAAGAGCAGCTTCTCTCTCTTCAACAGTATCTGAGCAGATCATTTCACGGAAAGCAGCAATTCTGTCTTCCT
The DNA here is from genome assembly GCA_910577215.1 of uncultured Eubacterium sp. GTDB lineage: Bacteria > Bacillota > Clostridia > Oscillospirales > Acutalibacteraceae > Eubacterium_R. The sequence continues at coordinate 3,528 of CAJTMQ010000063.1, forward strand.
CGAAGAACATATGTTCTGTGCGGCAAAGACCGATACCTTCAGCACCAAGCTCTCTTGCCTTCTTAGCGTCAGCAGGAGTATCAGCATTTGTGCGAACCTTTAATGTTCTGAACTCATCAGCCCAGCCCATGATTCTGCCGAATGTACCTGCGATTGTAGCGTCAACAGTTGGGATAAGACCATCATAGATGTTACCTGTTGAACCGTCAATTGAAAGATAATCACCCTCGTGGTATTCCTTACCTGCAAGAGTAAATTTCTTGTTTTCTTCATCCATATTAATATCGCCGCAGCCTGATACACAGCAAGTACCCATACCACGAGCAACAACAGCAGCGTGAGAGGTCATACCGCCACGAACTGTAAGGATACCCTGAGCAGCCTTCATACCTGTAATATCTTCAGGTGATGTTTCAAGACGAACAAGAACAACCTTTTCGCCCTTGTTGTTCCATTCAACTGCATCGTCAGCAGTGAATACAACCTTACCGCAAGCAGCACCCGGAGAAGCACCAAGACCCTTACCAACAGGAGTTGCAGCCTTAAGAGCAGCAGCATCAAACTGTGGGTGAAGAAGAGTATCAAGGTTACGGGGATCAATCATCTCAACAGCTTCCTGAGGAGTTCTCATACCTTCGTCAACAAGGTCGCAGGCAATCTGTAATGCAGCCTGAGCTGTTCTCTTACCGTTACGTGTCTGGAGCATAAAGAGTTTACCGTGCTCAACGGTAAATTCCATATCCTGCATATCTTTGTAGTGGTCTTCAAGAAGAGCACAAACCTTTGTGAACTCAGCGAATGCTTCAGGGAACTTCTGCTCCATTTCTGAAATATGCATAGGAGTACGAACACCTGCAACAACGTCCTCTCCCTGTGCATTTGTTAAGAATTCACCGAAAAGACCTTTTTTACCTGTAGCAGGGTCACGTGTGAAAGCAACACCTGTGCCGCAGTCATCACCCATGTTACCGAATGCCATAGACTGAACGTTTACAGCAGTACCCCATGAGTAAGGAATATCATTGTCACGGCGGTATACATTTGCACGTGGGTTATCCCATGAACGGAATACAGCCATAACTGCACCCATAAGCTGCTCCTTAGGATCAGTTGGGAAATCCTTGCCGATTTTTTCTTTGTATTCAGCCTTGAACTGAGAAGCTAATTCCTTAAGATCTTCAGCAGTAAGCTCAACATCAAGCTCAACGCCCTTAGCTTCCTTCATCTTGTCGATAAGCTCTTCAAAATACTTCTTACCAACTTCCATAACTACATCAGAATACATCTGAATGAATCTTCTGTAGCAGTCCCAAGCCCATCTTGGATTGCCTGATTTTTCAGCAATTGCATTTACAACATCCTCATTTAAACCAAGGTTGAGGATAGTGTCCATCATACCCGGCATAGATGCGCGAGCACCTGAACGAACTGAAACAAGAAGAGGGTTTTCCATATCTCCGAACTTTTTGCCGGTGATTTCCTCCATCTTAACGATGTATTCGTCAATTTCAGCCATAATGTCATCATTGATTTTGCGGCCGTCTTCATAGTACTGAGTACAAGCCTCTGTTGTGATTGTGAATCCCTGTGGAACCGGAAGACCGATGTTAGTCATCTCAGCAAGGTTTGCACCCTTACCGCCGAGAAGCTCTCTCATGTTAGCATTACCCTCTGAGAAAAGGTAACAAAACTTCTTTGCCATGTTGGGAATACCTCCTAATTTTTTAGTTATTATTATACCTGCAAACAGGTATGCTTAGAAAAAACACACCTGTCCAACTGTATATAGCGGTAGTATTATATCATATATAGATAAAAAATACAAATATATTTTTCAAAAAATTAACAATCTTTGGAAATAATATTGAAAAACATAAAAATTTAGTGCATAATATTATACGTGAAGGGTTGCGTTAATAGAAACCGAGTATATTTTAAGGAGAAATGACTATGAAATGTGCAATAATTCTTGCCGGAGGCAAGGGAACAAGAATGAAATCCGAAATGCCGAAGGTTATGTGTGAAGTGCTTTTTGAGCCGATGCTTCATTATGTTATAAGAGCGGTTAAGGAAGCCGGCTGTGAAAAAATATGCGTTGTAACAGGCTATAAGCACGAGATTGTTGAGGAATATCTTGAGGAAGGAATTGAAACTGCTTACCAGAATCCCCAGCTCGGCACAGGTCATGCAGTTATGATGGCAAGAGAATTTGTTGAAAAGCATAAGGATGATGAAATTCTTATTTTGAACGGTGACGGTCCGATGATGACCGCTGAAACGATCAACAATGTTTATGCTTATCATATGGAAAATAATAATTCCATAACACTTACATCCGCAATTGTTGATGATACAAACGGTATTGGTCATATCAAAAGAGATGAAAACGGCACACTGATGTGTATAGTTGAGCATAAGGATGCAGATGAAGAAGAAAAGAAAATCAACGAATCAAATGCAGGTATGTATTGGTTTAAAGGCGCAGATTTGCTTTATGCTCTTTCAAATATTACAAATGAGAATGCACAGAATGAATATTATTTAACAGACAGTCTGGAAATTTTAATTAATCAGGGCAAAAATGCAGGCGCGTTTGTTTGTGAAAACAGCGAGGTTATACTCGGTGCAAATGACAGAAAGCAGCTTAATACCCTTAATAATATTATGAGAAGAAATATCAATGATTTTCATATGGTTAACGGTGTTGACATTCCGTGCACGGACGGTGTTATGATTGGAATGGATGTTAAAATCGGCGGCAGCACAACAATTCTTCCGAACACAATTATTCTTGGCAATACAGTTATCGGTGAGGGCTGCACAATCGGACCGAACACTTATATTAAAGACGGAATTATCGGTAATAATGTTATTCTTGATAATGTAAAGCTTACGGACAGTGAAGTTGAGGACTGTGTGGACTGCGGACCGTTTGTTCAGGTAAGAGCAGGCAGCAAACTCTGCAAGGGCGTTCACATCGGAAACTTTGTTGAGGTTAAGAATTCCGTTGTCGGTGCAGGTACTAAAAGTGCCCACCTGACCTATATCGGTGATAGTGATGTAGGCGAAAATGTAAACTTTGGCTGCGGAACAGTTACCGTTAATTATGACGGCAAAAATAAAAGCCGCTGCAAGATAGGAAATCACGCATTTCTCGGCTGCAATACAAATCTTATTGCACCTGTTGAAATCGGTGATTACGCATTTACTGCAGCAGGCTCAACAATTACGGATGATGTGCCTGAAAATGCACTTGCGGTTGCACGAGCAAGGCAGGTTAATAAAGACGGCTGGGTAACAGAAAAGAAGCCGTATAAGGATATGAAATAGTTGTAAACAATGTAGGGGGCGGATATTATCCGCCCCCATTTTTTTGAAGATCGTATCTTCCGCCATACGGTTATGCCATTTTACAAAATAGTGAAAATGCCGCCTCCCCCCTCAAGGGGAGGCAAAACCTTTATCTTATTAACACAAACATTACATCTTTACTGTGAAATCAATATAATTGTGGATCAAATCATCAAACTCATTAGCGGCTCTGAATAAATCATCTATATTATCTGTCATTAAATTTTTTATATCGTCGCTGCTTACTGCCGAAAAATCAATAGACTCTGCTAATATCTTCAGCTGTAAAATATATGCCTTCATTCCTCCGAATTGTTCAATAGCTAAATCCTTGTATTTTTTCAGCTTTTTGTATTCTTCATATTCTATCCCTGTAATTGTTACCGTATCTTTCATTTTATTTCCTCCATAAATAAAAAAATGCGCAGCCGAAGCCACGCACGAAAAACGCATACCCTCGATTGCTGCGACACAACTTAGCTACATCATAAATAGTATGCTAAAAAGAGCATGCATTTTTACCAATGGTAAAAATGAACATACTAGTTTATGATAAGCAAAGCTATTTAGTTGTGTCGCAAATTCAGTATAGCATAGGCGTTTTTTCAAGTCAAGCATACAAAATGGGAGAGCATAGAAACCCTCCCAAATAATAAATTTCTTAGTCATCTGTATCACTTTCAAATGAATAATCATTTAATTCATCAAAATCCAAGAACTCTGCAAGTGTCATATTAAATGCAATAGCCACCATATGAAGTGTTACGATACCCGGACTTTTTGTTTTACGGTTCATAATATTATCCAATGTTGATTGGCTTACGCCGCTCATTGTTGCCAATTTATTAACTGAGATTCGCCTGCTTTTACAAAGGCTGCGAATACGCTTTATTATAATATCTGAATATTCCATATCATTTTCCCTATATTATCATTACCCACTTATGGGTTAAAATAATGATAACAAGGAAAATACAATTTCTTACCCGTATATGGGTTGACTTTTGAGAAAAAATTGATTACAATTCAGTTGTACCCATATATGGGTAATTGCTTTTTAGGAAAGTGATTTATGGTATGCACGTTTTTCGGGCATAGAGATTGCCCTGCAGATATTATGCCCGAGTTAGAAGCAGTAATAGAAGATTTAATTAATCATAAATCTGTTAACACATTTTATGTCGGCAACAACGGTAATTATGATTTGTATGTAAAGAAAGCATTGCAAAAACTCTCTGCAAAATATCCGCAAATAAAATATACTGTTGTTTTGGCCTACATTCCCGTAAAACATAAAAATGAAGATTATGAAAATACCCTCGTTCCTGAGGGTATTGAAAATGTGCCAAGAAGATTTGCAATTTCTTACCGCAACAAATGGCTTGTAAAACAGGCAGACTATGTTGTTACATACATTACGCACAATTACGGC
>CAJTMQ010000064.1:0-6347 GCA_910577215.1 uncultured Eubacterium sp.
TTTTAATAAGATTTAATAAAAATGTTTTTCCTGCGGACAGCAAAACCTTCAGCAGAACCGCAACACTTACCGAGCCTATAAACTGCAGCCCGTATTCACTGCGGGGTGCTATGAAATCGGGTGCAACCCAATCATCATAGTTATCAACCTTCATTCCGCCAAGGATTGCGCCCTTAAGCGGATAATAATATTTACATGCAGTACCATATGCCTGCGCAATATCGGCAGCATCCCCACCGCCTATAAGTATTTTAACATAAAGCGAATGAATATGGAAGCCCTTAAATAAAGTTCCTATTGCACTGGAAGCAGTCTGAAATAAATTAGAAACAAAAAGCATAATTCCTACAATGCCGTCATCATTCATTATTGTCTTGAAATAATTCTGCTTTTTCGGCTTTTGAGGTGCTTTATTATCAGATGCATTTTCAGCCTTTTCCATATGACTCTCAGAATCGTTCACCGGGTTATTATCACTGCTTTTTTCTTTTTCTTTATTCTTTATTTTCTTTTTTACATCATCTGCCGATTTTTCGGGAAAAAGAATAAAAGATAATATTTTCGTTAGTACTATATCCTTTTCAATCCACAAAACTTTAACTCTTGTACTCCAGTTACCGTCATAAACAACTGTAAAGGTTGCAGAAACTGAAAGAATGGCTGCAATAATCACTGCAAAAACTGCAAGAATTATCAAAAAAACAATCATTCACATCATCCTTTCAAAGCTTACTCTGCTTCATCATCTTCATTGATTTTAAGAATTTTATCATTGTCACTTTCAAACAGTGATGTCTGACCGTTATCCTTAGCAATTTTTTCAACCTCTTCTACAGACGGCAAATCCGGCAGATCATCAAGGCTGTTCAAGGAAAAACATCTTAAAAATCTATCAGTTGTGCCGTACACAAGCGGTCTTCCGGGCAAATCCATTCTGCCCTTTTCTTCAATAAGCCCCTTCTGAACAAGGTTTGCAATAGAGCCTGAGCAGTCAACACCTCTGATTTGCTCAATAAAGCTCTTTGTAACAGCTTTATTATAGGCCACAATGGCAAGCACCTCAAATGCAGCCTGTGAAAGCGGTGTATTCTTTTTAATTTCAAGAAGTGCTCTTACATCATCTGCATATTCCTCTCTTGTGCAAAGCTGATATTTGCCGTCTATTCTGACAAGGCAGATACCGCTGTTTCTGTCATCATACAAATCACCGAGATGGGCAAGCATTTTTGTTACACTTTCAATGTCCAGCTCAAGAAGCTCTGCAAGCTTGGAAGCTTCAACAGGCTCTCCCGAAGCAAAAAGCATTGCTTCAAGCTTGGCAATAATATTGTTTTCTTTATTCAAGATTTTCTACCTCATTTATCATCTGAACATCCGGATTGTTAACCGAACCCTCTATTGATATCTTTTTTGTTTTTGTAAGTTCAAGAACCGCAAGAAATGTTGCAACAATATCACTTTTTGATTGAGCACCTTCAAAAAGCGACAAAAATCTTACCTTTTTACCGCTCCACAGCTTTCTCATAACAGTGCTGATTTTTGAAGCAACATTAACAAACTTTTTGGCCACAATTTCCTTAAACGTATCAACAGGCGGAGGCAGTTTACGCTGTGCTTTGCCTGCCGCTGAAATATATGCATTCAGAAGTTCCTCGCCCTCATGAAATCTTTCGTAATCGTAATTTATGTAGCCGGACTGAGGACTGCGCACATATCTGTTGAAGCCATCTGTCTGCTTACTTAGCTTTTCAGCCATCAGTTTACAGTCACGATATTCAATAAGCTCACCTGTAAGCTCTGTTTTCAGCTTTTCAGCCTCCTCGTGGCGAGGAAGAAGCGAAACTGTTTTAATGTAAATCAATCTTGCCGCCATTTCAAGAAAATCACCTGCAACATCAAAATCTGCATTTTCCATCTGACGGACATAATCAAGATACTGATTAACAAGCTCCACGATAGGAATATCATTAATATTCAATTTATGTTTGCTGATGAGGTGAAGAAGCAAATCCATAGGACCTTCAAACACCTCAAGCTTATAACTTAACTGATCCATATTTCCTCAAACAATAAGATTATATATTAAATTCGGTATAAATGAAATTATCTTCATCATAAATTCCGAAAGATAATAAATAGGAGTATCAAGCACACCGAAAAACAAAAGTGCTAACAAAGCAATCATTACATAACGCTCATATTGCATATATTTGAAATAAAACTTACTCGGAACCACCATAGCCAATACCTTTGAGCCGTCAAGCGGCGGAATAGGCAGTAAATTAAACACTGCCAATGTTACATTAATTGATGCTGCATAGCTGAAAAACAAGCGGATAAAATATGTTGCTGTATTAACAGGAAACAATAAAAATATATAGTAACAGCAAACTGCGATGAATCCCATAAGAAGGTTGGCAGCAGGACCTGCAAGCGCCGTTACTGCCATTCCCTTTTTGGGATTTTTAAAATTTCTTGCTCTGACAGGAACAGGATTGGCATAACCGATACCAAATAAGAATATCATAATTGTTCCTATTAAATCAAGATGGGCAAACGGATTAAATGTTAATCTTCCTAAATTTTTTGCTGTGGGATCACCCATTTTATAAGCAGCCCAGCCGTGAGCAAGCTCATGAATCGGCATACAGCAGAAAACAACAAAAACACGTGATAATACAGTTGCAAATATTAAAGATGCATCACCGCTGCGAAACGCACTGAGTATAGACATATTACACTTCCCGTTAATTATTTTTTGCTTTAACAATACGGTTATTACCGTACAAATCTTTTATTACCTCTATATTACTATAGCCATTATTTTTAAGTATTTCCGTAACGGCTTCACCCTGTTCATCACCGATCTCAAAGAAAAGCACTGCCTCATTTTTTAGATGTGACTTCCATTTCTCACTGATTATACGGTAAAAAACAAGTCCGTCCTCTCCGCCGTCAAGTGCCATTTGGGGTTCTCGCTGAACTTCTGCCTGAAGTTTCTGTAATTCATCGGTTCTGATATACGGCGGATTTGAAACGATTATGTCTGCCGCCGGAATCTGCACAGGAACGCTGACATCTCCGTTAATCACTTTAACATTAGCTGTATTCTGCGCATTTTTCAGCAGATAAAACATTGCATCCGCACTTTTTTCAACACAGTATACAGTTGCTGACGGCACAGCCTTTGCAGCACTTATACCGATACATCCGCTTCCCGCACACAAATCATACACAACAGGATTATTCAGTTCTTTTGCTTTTTTTATAACAAGTTCTGTTAATTCTTCCGTTTCGGGTCTTGGAATTAAAACTCCCTCTCCCACAAAAAATTCAGACTCGTAAAAATCCCATTTGCCTATAACATACTGAAGCGGCTCACCGCCTTTAATACGCCAGAGCAAATCGGCAAATTTTTTCATAATGATATCATCTTTTTTATGAAGCTCATATTCACTGTTTTTTATACCTGCACAGTGACATACAAGACAAAGCGACTTGAATTCCGCTTCATCAACGCCATTGCCGGAAAGAAAATAAACTCCGTAATTGTATGCTTCTGATAAAATCACTTTATTTCATCATCCTTTGGATTATCGGTAATAACCGCCTTCAGTGCAGCTATTCCAACCTCAATCATATCATCTTCAGGCTCATTGGTTGTTAATCTCTGCATCCAGAGTCCCGGTGCCGAAACAATTTTTACAAACAGATTATCGTGCTTGCCTGCATACTTGATGAATTCATATCCAATACCCATAATCAACGGCAGAAAAACAAGCCTTAACAGCATCCATAAAACACGTATCTCAGCAACCTGCGGAAAGATTTTAGCTATAATTGTGTATACAATTATACTGAATATCAAAATGACAAAAATAAATGAAGTTCCGCATCTTGGATGAAAACGGCTGCATTTTCTTACATTTTCAACAGTTAATTCCTTCCCGGCTTCATAACAGGCAATTGATTTATGCTCGGCGCCGTGATACATAAAGGTACGCCTGATATCTTTCATTCTGCTTACAAGGGCTATATAAACAACAAAAATTATTATTTTTAAAACGCCCTCAATAAGCCCCTGATAATTGGTTAAATCACTGCCCGACCATTCATTAACCTTATTAAAGAAAAGAACGGGAAAATACATAAAAAGAAGAAAAGCAAGGCAAATTCCGAGAATAGATGCAAACCCCGTAACAAAGCTCATCAGTTTGTCACCGAATTTATCAGTAATCCATTTTTCAAACTTGCTTAAATCCTCGTCATCAATATCCTCCATTCCCGAAGCCTCGGCGGAATACATAAGCGTTTTATAGCCCATAATCATTGATTCAATAAAATTAACAACACCTCTGATAACAGGCCATCCGAGAAATTTAACCTTATCTCTTATATGCTTAACTGTATGATATTTAATTTCAATTTCTTTATCAGGCTTTCTTACTGCAGTTGCCATTCCTTTCGGTCCCTGCATCATAATACCCTCTATAAGTGCCTGACCGCCGACTGAAGTTTTGTGCGTTTTATTCTGAGCCATTATGCTTAATTACCTTTCCAAAGTGATATCTTCATCAGTAACCTCGTCCATTTTAGGCTCTGACATATCAATTTCCTGCTTTGTAGGCATACTTTCAACTGGAAGATAAATTGTTACAAGTGTTCCGACATTTATCTCACTGTCTATCTCAAGTCTGCCGTTATGTAAATTTATAATTTCGTTGGTAACAGCAAGTCCTATTCCCGACCCTCTTACGGAAACATTTGCCTTATAGAATTTTTCCATAACATGAGGCAAATCCTCTTTTGAAATTCCGCAGCCCTGATCGGCAATGGAAATTTTTACGGCATTATTTCCGTCAAGCTGAGAAAATTCTGCCTTAACAAAAATTTTAGTGTTTATTTTTGAATATTTAAGTGCATTATCAAGAATATTCATAAACACCTGCTTCAGTCTGTTGGGATCTGCATTGGCAGGTGCAGGAAAATCAGGAATACTGTATCTAACCTCTATGCCCTCTCTCATAGCTCTTTCACGGAAGGTAAACACAGTTTCATCAAGCTCAGCAAAAATATCCGTTTTTGTAAGTCTTAAAGTCATTCTTCCGCTTTGCAGTCTGCTGAAATCAAGAAGTTCCTCAACGAAACCCTCCAGTCTGCCGGATTCATTAACAATAACCTGCAAACCTTTATTTGTAACCTCATCTCTTTCCCTGTCCAGACCATATAGGAGAGTTTCAGCCCAGCCTTTTATTGAGGTAAGAGGCGTTCTCAGCTCGTGAGAAATCGTTGAAATAAAGTCGTTTTTCATTTTATCGGCTGTTGCTATATCAGCAGCCATTGAATTGATTGCATCGGCTAATCTTCCGATTTCATCATCATTCTTCTTTTCTATTCTTACATCAAGATTTCCGCCTGAAATTGCCTTTGTATTTTCCGTAATTTCTCTTAAAGGAATGATAATTGAGCGGATGAAAAAGATATTTGAAAACATAATTATCATAAAGATAAGCAAAAGTACAAGAAAAATAAATACTATAATTGTTGCAATCTGATTATCAATTTCCTCAACCGACGTCATTACCCGAACGGCACCGACATTTGTGCCATCCGAATTCTGAATTACGCGGGTAACGGCCATTACCTTGTCTCCGCCCTCATATGCCTTGCCGACATATCTGCTGATGCCCTTATCATCAAGCATTGCATCACTGAAATCGGGTATTTCAGAATTTTCCTCAGTAAAACCGTTTGATGAAGCAATAACATTGCCTTCATTATCTATTATCCATACTGTTGTTTTATCCTTATATGCATAACTGTCTATAAATCTTGCGGCAGAAGACTCAAGAGATGTTCCCGAATCAAGATTTGTTGAAAAATAATTGGCTGCATTAGCTGATGCGCCGCTGTTTAAAATGCTTTCAACAGAATTGTAATAATATGATTTTATGGAAACGGAAGCAACAATAAAAACGATAACAAGAAAAAGAAAAATAAGCCCTATTATATTAATAAGCCATCTCTTGGTAATTCCTTCTAACTTAAGTGTATTCAATTCTTTAAGAATTTTACTTTTCATCAATTTATCTTTCGTTACATTTATTTATTATTTAACATCTGTTACCCACTTGTATCCAAGACCCCAGATTGTGATTAATCTTGTAGGACTTGAAGGGTTATCTTCAATCTTCATTCTGAGGCGGCGGATATTAACGTCAACAATTTTTTCATCTCCGAAATAGTTTGAGCCCCAAACAGTTTTTAATATATCCGTTCTGCTTAAGGCAGCATTCGGATTTTTAAAGAAATATTCTATAATCTGAAATTCAACCTGAGTCAATTCA
>CAJTMQ010000064.1:6385-8266 GCA_910577215.1 uncultured Eubacterium sp.
TTAAGCTCAAATTCATCAAGAGTAATCGTTTCACCCGTGGTATCATTTTTTCTGAAGCCTCTTGTCATTTCAACACGTCTGTAAACAGCATCAACTCTGGCCATAAGCTCACTTGGTGAAAACGGTTTGGTAACATAATCATCCGCCCCGACAAGAAGACCCGTAACCTTGTCCATCTCCTGCGTTTTTGCAGAAAGCATGATTATTCCAAGATCTGAAGAAAGCTTACGCAGTTCCTTGCAAACTGTAAGTCCGTCCATCTCAGGCATCATAATATCGAGAATAGCAACATCAAAATCACAGTTTTCCCTGTTAAAGATGTCAAGTGCAACAGCACCGTTTTCTGCCTGCATAACCTCATATCCGCTGCGTGTTAAATTAATAACAATAAACTCGCGGATTGATTCTTCATCTTCTGCAACAAGTATCTTTTTCATTTTTATTCTCCTTCGTATGATTTAATCATAGATTTCAAATCTTCTGCTGTTATTTTTATATCTGAATCATTACCGCATTCGGCAAGATAAATATAACCTGAATCACTCATTATTTCCATATAATTCGCATACTTTTCATTATTCTCACTGTAATGTGATTTGAGCAGATATGTTACTGTAAAAATAATATTATCACTTTTATCACTTACCGTTAAAGCCTTGTTTTCGTAATCATAAGAAACTGTTATTCTATCAAAATAGGCATCCGGAATTATAATCTGATAATTATCCTTTTCAACAGCCACGGAATAACAGGAATGAGCCAGTACGGAATTTTCATACTTTTTCCAGTTAACCGCTTCAACATTGCCGGGAAAAGAGGCTCTTTGTGCATCAAGCGGAATTTCAACAATTCCGTCACCGTCAATATCCCTGCTGGTAAGCATTGCCTGTCGTGTTGTTTCTTTGGTAATACCTGTTGAGTAATTATAAAACGGAGAAATTATTGTATTGTAATAATCAGACCAATTGATAACCTCAGTAAGCATTTGTGCACCATTTGATTTTGCGGCATCGGCATAAACATAAACTCTTTCACCGTTATTTTCGGAAATTATACTTTTGTATGAGCTTATATGTCCATCCAGCTTAGTGCTTCCGAGTGATTTAAGATTATCATCCTCATATGAATAAAGCACTGCGTTTGCAGATATGGAATCACCGCTGTCTACGGTAAACACCATTAATTCTTCAGCATCATCACCGTGAATATCCACGGCAATATAATTACTCATTGTAATATATCTGCCAACAACCGAAAGTGCCAGCTGATCATTAACATAGGCTTGTCTGTAAACAGCAAGCACATGGCTTGCTGAGTTACTGAAGGTATCCCACAGAACAATAAGTTCTGTTGAGCCATCACCGTTCAGGTCACGAAAATCAACGGAATACACATCAGAGCCCCTGCCTTCAATATTGCAAACAACACTCCATTCGCCGTTAATCTTATCAATAACAGCCATATCTATTGAGCCGGGATTTGAAGAAGGCTCATAAAAAACAATGGCTTCCTTTTCGGAATCGGAATCTATATCATAAAATATATATGAGGTAGTAAAACCACCGCTGACAGGCGTTTTAAGTGAATAGCTTCCCTTACAATAGTTATCCAGTGCCTTTTGCACATTTGCGTTTTCACCTGACGGTGAAACAGGAGTAATAAGATCATCAATTGATGAAGCAAGTCTGAAGGAGCAACCGCCTAAAATCAATGCAGAAAGCAATATCGGCACAAAAGCTTTTATAAATTTCAATGTGCCCGCTCCCTTCAAATTAAATAAACAATCAATAAGTGCTCATATATTTCAATATTATAACATTATATGCTTATAAAATAAACATTTTTTTAAATAAATTTACATAAATATTACAGAAATCTTTA
>CAJTMQ010000065.1 GCA_910577215.1 uncultured Eubacterium sp.
GTGCAAACCACCAGTTCAACTGGTGGTTATGATTACATATTTAAATTTTACGAGTCAAAATTTTTCTTTGCGTAGAACTACTTATTCTAAACACATAAAAATATATGTTAATTCTATCATATGACTAATCATTTGTCAAGTTTCGACAGCTTTTAATAAATAAAAAATGTCGATTTTTCAAAAATATATACTTAAATGTATATGAAAAAGTCTCAAAAATGCAAGGTTTATAATTTATAGTGGTCAAATTATGGTCGAAAAATAAAGAAAGGATTTTTAAGTTATGCCAAAAAAAGGAGAAAATATCCGTAAAAGAGCGGACGGACGCTGGGAGGGACGCTATAAGGTCGATACACTCACCGATGCAAAAACAAAATATCATTCTGTGTACGGAAAAACTTATAAAGAGGTCAAAGACAAAATTAGGTTGATCACATCTCAACCTGCATTATTAAATGAAAAAAAGCAGCAACAGCCAATTTTAATAAAAGAGATAATAACGCAGTGGTTGAATTCAAGCAAATCAATTCACAAAGGAGCTACGGAAGTAAGGTACGAATATCTTATTGAAAAGCATATTATACCCGAACTAGGCGATGTTCCTTTATCTTCCGTCACTTCATCAATGTTGACAAGCTTTATGAACAGAAAACTTGAACAGGGCAGTCTAAACGGAAAAGAAGCGCTATCACCGGCGTATGTCCGTTCGATTATGTCAGTTACGTTATCAATTTTGCAGTTCGCAGTTAACGAGGGATTGTGTCAACCATTGAATATCAATTTACAAAAGCCAAGCATTGATAAAAGAGAGCTTGAGGTATTAAGTGTTTTTGACCAAAACAGGCTTGAATCGGCTTTGCTTAATAATATCAATGAAACAAAGCTTGGCATTTTAATTTCACTCAATACGGGATTAAGAATAGGAGAAGTTTGTGCACTTTCGTGGAACGATATAGACTTTGAAAATCAAATATTTCATATTCGTTCTACTGTTGCCCGTGTAAAATCAGATGATGAGCGAAACGGCACAACAAAATTGATTATTGATAAGCCAAAAACAAAGTCATCTTTAAGGGATATTCCGATTCCGTCAAAATTGATTCCGATATTGGTTTTTATGAAGCAAAGAGCAACCGGAATTTATGTAGTTTCAAATAACAATTGTTTCATAAGTCCACGCACTTATGAATACCGATATCATAAAATTTTAGATGACTGTAATATCCCATCGGTAAATTATCACTCACGCAAGCATTGCCATATTTGCGAAAAGAGTTAGGCGTATCACAAACGGTTCTTGCTCGAAAAGTCGGAATGAGCCGCCAAATGATATCATTGATTGAAAGAAAAGAACAGCCAATGACCTGGACACAGTTTTTGGCAATTGTGTTTTTCTTCAAATCAAATAATGACTTTGAAAAAGGAGCAAAGGCTGTAGCGAAAAAACATGTAAATATAGTCGAACAGGTTTTACTGCTTGAGTCAGATATGAATTTATATGAAAAAGAAAGGATTAAAAAATGATCGTTAATCTTATTAAATCAAGGCAAATGTTTAGTTTAACATTACCTAATAAAATAAAAGGTCAATATTGGCTTACAGATACTGATTCAATTGGTAATCCTCGTGAATTAATAAGTATCGAAGCAGTAGATGGAACTTGGGTTTTAAAAAGTAATAAAAAAGTTTCCGTGCTCAATTCAAAAAATGAACCGGTTAATAATACAGTATTACAGCCACAAAGCTTTTTTAATCTAAAAATAGCTGGTGATTATGATAGAGTTATGTTGTTTGCAGAAAGTATTGATGATTCTCGTCATACCTTCAGAAAAGTATTTGCAAGAAAAAGCGATAGTTTTAATATAGGGCGAACAAATGATAATAATTTTTGCTATGAAAACAAATTTGTTTCAAGTAAACACGCAAGAATAATATTTGATGGAAAGAATTGGGCGATTTCAGATTTAGGTAGCACTAATGGTACCTATGTAAATGGTTATAGAGTTGAATCCCGCAATTTATTCCCTGGTGATTTCATTTATATAATGGGTCTGAAAATCATTGTTGGTTGTAATTTTTTAGCAATAAATAATCCTGATAATTTATTGAAAATTAATTCGTCAAGTCTTTCAGAATATAAACCCCAGACTATTAAAGATAATATTGAATTTTCAGAAATGCCTGAAAAAAATTACTTCTTTCGTTCTCCTCGTTTTCACAGGGAGGTTGAACATGCGGAAATAAAGATTGATCCACCGCCTCAATTGCAGAAGATGGACACGGTTCCGCTTGCTTTAATGTTAGGACCATCAATCACAATGGGAATGACATCTTTGAGTACAGGATTGTTAACTTTAAATAATGTGTTGGCTAACGGCGGAGAAATTACGCAAGCATTGCCTACTCTTATGATGTCTGTAAGTATGCTGCTTGGCACAGTATTATGGCCGATCCTGACAAAAAAGTATGAGAAAAAGACGAAATTGCAAAATGAAAAAAAACGGCAGGAAAAATATTTAGCATATTTAGATAGTATTCGTGATGAAATAAAGCGCAAATCAAAAGAACAAAGCGATGTCTTGAATGAAAATTTTATAACTTTAGACGAGTGTGCGGATCGTATTGCTCAGGAGAAACCAAATCTTTGGGAAAGAGCAATTGGGCATTCAGACTTTTTAAAACTAAGACTGGGTGTTGGAAATTTGCCGCTTGATGCAGATATTAAGTTCCCCGAAAAGAAATTCACTATGGATGATGATAACTTGCAGGATGCGATGTTTTCTTTGGGAGCTGAGCCTAAAGAACTTGTTAATGTTCCAATAAGTGTTTCCTTAGTGGATAATATGACGGTTGGAGTGTATGGAGACTATGTTCAAACCATTAAAAATCTCTTGAAACAGTTGTTGAAAGCGTACAGGATTTAGTGTTTAATCTTTCACTGAGAATGCTCGGAACTTTTCCTGATGCTGAGGATGCAGCACAGGATATTATGATGAAAATTATTACGCATTTATCATCTTTTAAAAAGGAAAGTGCATTCTCTACGTGGGTGTTTACAATAGCATCAAATTATCTTAAGGACTATAAAAAGCATATGTTTGCACAGTTTCCGTTAAGCTTTGAATATTACAGTGATGACATTGAAAACGGGAATATCAGGGATGTTCCTGATTTAACACAGAATGTTGAAAAATCAATTCTTGCCGAGGAACTTAAATATTCCTGCACCAATGTTATGCTTCAGTGCCTTGATACTGAAAGCAGATGCATTTTTGTACTTGGAACAATGTTTAAACTGGACAGCCGTATAGCAGGTGATATTCTGGGAATAACCCCCGAGGCTTATCGCCAGCGTCTTTCAAGAATACGCAGAAAAATGGCTGATTTTCTTAATGATTATTGCGGCGAATATGGTTGCGGAAAATGCAATTGCAGGGAAAGAGTCAATTACGCTATTCAAAACCACAGAATTAATCCTTCAAAGCTGGATTTTAACAATGCAGCTGAAATATCAGCTCAGACGATAATCAATTTTAAGAATGCTATGGAGGATATTGATGGCATGGCAGGTCAGTTTTCTTTCTGCAAATTATATGAGTCACCTGAAACATTAAAAGCATCTATAGAGGATTTTTTGGATTCAGCGTCATTTTCTATAGTGAAAAATTCCTGAGAGGTATTTGATATGGATTTGATTTTAAAATATTTGAAAGATTTAAGCAAAAACAATAACCGTGAATGGTATCATTCACACAAGTCAGAATATAAGTCTGCAAATTCTCAGTTTGAGGATTTACTGCAGGAACTGATTTTTAGAATAGGCGAGTCAGACAGCAGCATTTTACACAATGTACCTAAAGAGTTAACCTTTAAGCTGGTAAGAGATACACGGTTCAGTCATGATAAATCGCCGTATAATCCTGCTTTCAGGGCGCATATTTCATCTAAGGGTAAGCTTCCGATACCTGTTGGCTATTACATTATGATAAAACCTGATAATCAGTCCTTTTTAGGCGGAGGACTTTTTGCTGATATGTTTAAGGATGCAACGAGGATGATAAGAGATTATATTTCCGAAAATCCGGATGAATGGAGCCGTATTATTAATTCGGATGCGTTTAAGGAATGTTTTACTGTTGAAGGAACCTCGCTGAAAAATGTTCCTAAAGGCTATGATGCTGAGCATCCGCAGGCGGAATTTCTGAAATTCAAAAGCTGGTATGTTGAATATCCGATAAGTGATGAAATTCTGCTCAGCAGTGAATTTGTGGACATTGCAGTTGATAAATTTGTAAAAATGAAGTCTTTTAACGATTATCTTAATAAAGCACTGGCAGACTTTAAGATGCCTGTAAGATTGTAACAAAACACCCCATTTATCCACTCTGAGATAAATGGGGTGTTTTATATAAAAGGTCTATATATTTTTAATAATGTTCAGTATATCATCAGTGTTTTTTGCAATGTGTGTAGCACCTGCGGCTCTAAGCTCCTGCAGACTGCCATATCCGTAAAGCACACCTATTGAATCAATGCCGATGTCGTTTGCACCGATAATATCGTGCTCTCTGTCACCTATCATTACAACATCCGAAAGGTCTGTTATATTACAGGAGGACAGTGCATATGAGATTACCTCGGCTTTTTTGCAGCGTGTATTATCAAGCTTTGATCCTGCCGCAAAATCAAAATATTTCATTAAATCAAAATGTTCAAGAATTCTGTTTGTAAACGGTTCTGGCTTGGAGGTTGCAACAATCAGTTTTTTATCAAGACTTTTAAGATGGTCAAGCAGTTCTGTAATTCCGTTGTATACAGCATTTTCAAGCAGTCCCTTTGTGCTGAAATATTCTCTGTAAAAGGTAACTGCTTCCGCGGCACTTTCATCTGTAAAATCAAAGTAATTCTTGAATGAATCAACAAGCGGAGGTCCGAGAAATTTTTTCAGTTTTGGATTGCCGGCGGCATCAATTCCGATTTATTTACGGCATATATAACAGAGTTTATAATTCCCGGTGAGGAATCTGTTAATGTGCCGTTCAGATCAAATAAAATTGTGCTGTACATATTTATACCTCCTGTTGTTTTTATAGATTATAGTATATGGATGCAGTGATTTCAAGAAAAGAATTCATATTTTTTGTTTTGCATCAGTATAATTTAAGTATGTGTTTATGTGAAAAATCACTAAATAATTTCTTGTTTTTTATTAAATAGAGAGAAAACTGTTGACAAATTGTTAATGTTCAACATAAAATTTGACAAGTAATAAAAAGTATTATACAATATACACAAATAATTTTATAACAAGAGGATGTTTTTAAACTATGAGTCTAAGGATATAAGAAATGTTGCAATTGTCGGTCATGCATCAAAGGGTAAAACAACATTGACGGAAGCAATGCTTTATGTTACTGGTGCAACCGAAAGAATGGGAAAGGTTGCAGAGGGAAATACTGTTACAGATTATGATGCAGAGGAGAAGAAACGCTCCTTGTCCACATCAAGTGCAGTTGCTCCTGTTGAGTATAAAAATACAAAAATCAATTTCTTAGATACTCCGGGTCTGTTTGATTTTGCTCAGGGTGCTGCTGAGGGATTAAGAGGTGCAGAAACTGCTGTTATTGTTGTTTCGGCACGCTCCGGTCTTGCAGTAGGTGCTGAAAAAGCATTTAAAAGTGCAGGCTCACGTAATATGGCAAGAATTTTTGTTGCAACAAAAATGGATGATGACAGGGCGGATTTCTATAAATCCTTTAACGGAATGGTTGCAAAATTCGGTACAATGGTCTGCCCCATAGTTGTTCCCGTGATTGCCGGCGGCAAGGTTGCGGCATATTACAGTATGATTGATGATACCACATATTCATATAACGGCACAAATGTAGCTTTAACTGAGGTTGAGCCGGATGATACGGCACGCTTCGAGGCAATCAAGGAAGTTTTCAGCGAAGCTGTTGCAGGAACAGATGAAGAACTTATGGAAAAATACTTCGGCGGCGAGGAACTTACGAGGAATGATAAAATCAAAGGTCTTCGCATCGGTATAGCAGACGGCTCCATTATTCCTGTTTTTGCATTAAGCGGTCTTACAGGTGAAGCGTGTGATCTGCTTGTAGATTTCATTGCCGAGGTATGTCCTGCACCAAAATCAGAATATGCTATATCAGATGATGAGCCTGTTGAGCTTGTTTCGGATTCAAACGGTCCGCTTGCGGCAGTCTGCTTCAAAACAGTTGCAGATCCATTTATTGGCAAGCTGTCATTCTTCAAGGTTATAAGCGGTAAAATCACTGCCTCCACGGTTCCTTATAATGCCAACACAGGTAAAGAAGAAAAAATGGGTAAAATTGTTACGATGTTCGGCTCAAAGCAGATGGAATGTGCTGAAATTCCTGCGGGTGACATAGGCGCAATTGTTAAGCTTTCAGGATTTAATACCGGTGATACATTATGCTCGGCAGACAACGTGGTTAAGCTTGATGGTGTGGCCACGCCTAATCCCACATATGCTATGGCTGTTCATGCCGTTAAAAAGGGTGATGAGGAGAAGATTGCAAGCGGTCTTTCCAGACTTTCGGAAGAAGACCCAAGCCTTAAATTCTACACAAATAATGAAACACATCAGCAGATTGTAAAAGGTCTTGGTGAGCAGCAGCTTGATGTTACGATTGCAAGGCTTAAATCTAAGTTTTCCGTTGATGTTAATCTATCCGTTCCTAAGGTTGCATACCGTGAAACGATCACAATGAAGGTTTCCGCACAGGGCAGGCATAAGAAGCAGAGCGGCGGTCACGGTCAGTTCGGTGATGTATTTATTGAATTTGAGCCATATGATTGTGAAAGACTTGAATTTGCAGAACGAGTTGTAGGCGGCTCAGTTCCTAAAAATTTCTTCCCCGCAGTTGAAAAGGGTCTTAACGAATGTATGGAAAAGGGTGTGCTTGCAGGCTATCCGATGGTTGGTGTTAAGGCAACACTTTATGATGGCTCATATCATCCTGTTGATTCAAGCGAAATGAGCTTTAAGATGGCTGCATCCATTGCCTATAAAGAGGGTATTGCAAAGGCTGCACCGATAATTCTTGAGCCTGTTTCAACCGTTAAGGTGCTGTGCAATGAGGATGCAATGGGCGATATTATCGGTGATATAAATAAACGCCGCGGCAGAGTGCTCGGAATGACTCCTGCGGGCGAGGGAATGCAGGAAATTTTAACAGAGATTCCCGATGCTGAAATGACAACCTTCTCTACCTCAATGCGTCAGATAACACAAGGCAGAGGCTCCTTTGAAGCGGAATTTGCACGTTATGAACGTTGCCCTGAGCATATTTCCCAGAAAATAATTGCAGAAAGCAATCAAAATTAACACATACTAAAAGGGCGGAGAATTCCGCCCTTTACAATTGATATTAAAAGGATGTTACTTTGAAATGAGAAAAATTTTAACCGAAATTAAAAAATATTCCCTTATTGTAATTGTAATAACAGGAGTGCTCGGTGGATTGCTTGTTGCATTTCCTGATAAAATGCTGGCCTACACGGCACTGTTCATCGGCGGTGCGTTTGCAGCCTGCGGTGTGTTTGCAATACTCAATTATCTTTCCGATAAAAAATCCAAATTAACACTTACGCTTGGCATAATTGCCGCATTTTCAGGAATTGTTATATGTCTTGCTTACAGGCAGATTATGTCCGTAATCGTATTCTTTTTAGGCATTTTTCTTCTGATAGGCGGAATAGTTGATCTTGTAAACTCGTTTTATATTGCTGCAAGCCGTCACCGTTCGTGGATATTAACTGTTATCCTTTCAATCGCATCAATTGTGCTCGGAATAGTAAGCATAACAAATCCGTTTGATACACAGAATAAAATCGTGCAGTTTATCGGGGCAGGCTTAATCGTGTTTGCTGTGCTTGATTTAATTGCCTTTATTCAGGTGAAAAAGGTTGCGGAAGAAGTAAGCCAAAGAATATCCGATACAAAGGATGAATATGGTGCAACTGAGGTTGAATACAGAGAGGTAGACGATAATTAAAAATTTTTGCGGTGTGAATTTCTTGCACCGCTTAATTTTTTCAAGATTTTATATTTATTATATTG
>CAJTMQ010000066.1 GCA_910577215.1 uncultured Eubacterium sp.
GCCCGCCACGGCAGTGGCATATTTCACCCTTTTACAAAAGGATACAAAAATAGGAGAGCATATGCTCTCCCTTATTATTTTTATTAAATTATATTTACTGATTATCCTTTTTCTTAACTACTATTGCCGCACTTCCTGACATAAGCATTACAGCAAGTGCCCATGCTGTGCCTGTTGCCGCACCTGTTGCAGGTGATTTCTTAACATCTTCTGCTTTTGATTCTGCTGTTTTTTCAGTAACTTCACCATTTGCAGGTGCTTCTGTCGGTTTTTCTGCAGGCTGCTCTGTTGCAGGCTCATTTGCAGGCTTGTCCTCATCTGCAACATTAAGATAGTATTCCATACCGAAAATAGCATCTGCCGTTGCAATGTATTCATCATAAGCTGCTGTAAAGCCACCTGTTTCAGCATCATAGAACAGCATTAATTTGTCATATGCTGCATCTGCCATAGCCTTGTTGCCAACTGCAGAATACGCCGCAAGAGCATACGCTGTTGAATTTGCATTTGCACCGTAATTTGAATAGCCTTCATCCGTATTGTTTGCTTCAATCAGCTTAAAGGCATCTTCAATATATTCAGCATAATTATCTGCAAATACAGAAAGTGTAATTATAAAAGCACCTAAGTCATCAACCGATGTTCCCCAGCCGCCCCAGAAATCTGTGCCTGAGCCGATCGTGTAATATGTAAGCATCTGATTACAAAGTGCCTTTGCATAATCATCAAGACCATATACAGCCGCAGCTTCTGTTGCATACATATAGTTATATGCACTGTAATTGTTATCACTTACATCTGTTTTCTCAAAAAGGTCAACAAGATTACAGCCTTCAAAATCCCTTGCATTAACATCAAGCTGATTCATAATGCAAAGCACTAAACCGAGATTGCCTACACCTGTTAAACTTCCGTCATCAAGTGCTGCCTTTACGGATTCAAGCCACGCAGCTTTATAAGCAGATACATCTGCACCTGATTTTACATACATAAGAAAATATTTGGAATTTGAAACGTTGTAGCCGTCTTTTCCGTAATTTTCATCAAGCGCATAGCTTACCGATGATTTGATTTTTTCCTGTACATCACTTTTTGTTGCTCCGAATGCTGTTATTGATGCAGAGATAACAAGCATTAACGAAAGGAGCGCTGCTAAAACTTTTTTCATTCTTCTTTACCTCACCGTAAAATTATTTATGCCTCAAACGGATATCCTGACTTGCAGCATAACAGACGGAGGATAATAACCGCCCTTGCCTACTTTCCGCCTTCCCCGAAAAACGAGTGGCACCGGATTTCGTATCTGCTTACAGTAGAGTGAGCTGTTACGGATTTTCACCGTATTCCCCGTGAAAGAGTTAGCAGCTCTTTCTCGGCACGTGAAGATTATACTATTTACTATAATTGTTGTCAAACCGCTTTTTATGTGATAATATTCTATTATGAAGAATAAAATGATTATTGCAATTATCACTGTATTAATATGCATTAGTGCCATAGTCGGTGCTGTTCAGCATTTCGGAAATGATAAAAAAGAAAATTCAAATTTAATATCAACAGATGCTTCTGCAGAGCATACAACCGCCGAAGAAGAAACAAGCCTTTCCGCCGTTTTGCAAGAAGTACAAAATACATCAGCTTTGTCTGAATCAGAAAGTGAAAGCAATTCACAAGCAAAAAGTACTGCTGTTCAGACCTCGGCAAGCCGAACAGCAGGAACAACGGCAAAAAAAGCAGAAACAACAAAACAGCAAACAACCACAGCACTTAACACAATAAAAACGCAAACGTCTGTTAAAAAAACAGAAAAGCCGAACATAACAGTTACAGTTTCAATCAACTGCAAAACAGCTTTGAAATATGGTGCAGATGTTCCGCAGAGCGGATACTTTTATTCACCTGCCAAACAGACGGTTAAAAATGGTATAACCGCCTTTGATCTTCTGGAAAAGGTATGCAAGGATAACGGAATATCGTTTACTTATCAGCAGAAAACATATATTCATGCTATAGGCGGACTTGCAGAAAAGGACTGCGGCAGCGCAAGCGGCTGGACCTATAAGGTTAATGGTATCAATCCGCCTAAGGCGGCAAGCAAATATGTTTTATCTGACGATGACATTGTTGAATGGTATTACGTTACATCACCTAATGATTAAAAACCAGCCACACAACAGACGCGTCGTTTTTGCATACAAAAAACGGGAGGGTATTTAACCCTCCCATTCATTTTTATAAGATTTTATTTTTTTGATTTATTTCTGAAATACAATGCTCTTAATGAATTTGCAACCGCAATAAGACAAACACCCACATCACCGAAAACGGCAAGCCACATTGCATTTTCATCAAATATACCCACCGCACAGCCGATAATGATAAGCACCTTTACCCCTATGCTGAAAATAATGTTTTCATTCACAATATGCATTGTCTTCTTTGCAATTTTTCTTCCAAGAGGAATTTTTGATAGGCTGTCGCCCATAATAACAACATCTGCTGCTTCGATTGCAACATCCGAGCCTATTCCGCCCATTGCAACACCCAAATCAGCCTCAGCAAGCACAGGGGCATCATTAATTCCGTCGCCTGTATAAAGCACAAGGTCATTATTATCCTTTTTTAGTTCTCTTACTCTTTCAACCTTTTCATCCGGAAGAAGCTTTGAATAACAAACATCAATACCTGCCTTTTCTGCAATATCCTTTGCAATAGGCTCTTTATCTCCTGTCAGCATAACCGTTTTTGTAATGCCCATTTTCTTCATCTCTGCAAGAGCATCCTTACTGTCCGCCTTAATAACATCAGCAAAAACGATATCTCCGAGGAATTCCTCATCACTGCAAAGATAAATTGCCGTTCCTATCAAAGCTGTTTCCTTGAAATCAACACCAACCTGAGTCATAAGTTTTTCATTGCCGGCATAATATTTTTTGCCGTTTATAACTGCCGAAACACCCATACCTGCATAGTTTTTGGCATCTGTAACATCAAGCTCATCAGCATAGTGACCAAAAGCAAGTGAAACAGATTTTGCAATAGGATGCGTTGAATATTTTTCACACGCTGCAATGAGCGCCAAAAGCTCACGATGCTCAACAGCATTTTCACAATGGCAGTGCACGCATTCACAATTTACATATTCAAATTTTCCGCTTGTAATTGTGCCTGTTTTATCAAACACACCAACATTGCATTTTGAAAGCATTTCAAGATAATTGCTTCCTTTAATCAGTATTCCCTGCTTTGAGCAGGCACCTAAACCGCTGAAAAAGCCAAGAGGAATTGAAATAACAATTGCACACGGGCAGGAAACAACAAGTGCCGAAAGCCCTCTGTATATCCATTCACTCCATTCACCATGGAAGAAGAGCGGCGGTACAACTATTATAAGTAAGGCTATAAGACAAACAATGGGTGTATAAATTCTTGCAAAACGGCTTATGAATTTTTCAGCATTGCTCTTTTTACCGTTTGAATCCTCAATCATTGCAAGAATTCGTGAAACAGTTGATTCGCTGTAAGGCTTTGTTGCCTTGATAATTAACATTCCGTCTAAATTAACCGAGCCTGAAAGAACCTCACTACCCGGCATCATTGATACAGGAACGCTTTCGCCTGTTAATGCAGCCATATCAACCTCGGCATTGCCTTTAACAATAACGCCGTCCAAATCAATTTTCTGACCCGGGTTTACAATAAATTCCTCACCGACTTTAACATCTTCCGGCTTAACCTCAACATTTTTTCCGTTTCTGATAACAGTTACGGACTGTGGCTTCATTTCAATCATATCTGAAATTGATTTTCGGCTTTTTCCGACAGCCAAATCCTGTAAAAATTCACCAATTGTATAAAGAAGAACAACAGCGCAGCCCTCTATATATTCGCCGATTGCAAAGGCACCGATTGATGCAATGCCCATAAGCAGATTTTCATTAAAAATGTTACCGTGAATAACACCTTCAACAGCCTCTTTAATAATATTAAAGCCTACTATTAAATAGGATATTGCAAAACAAATAAGCGGAATATATGAATTAATATCCGTAAATTCCTCTAATATGTATCCTATAACAAGCAGAATACCGCCGCAGATAACCTTGAAGGCAAACTCTCCCTTATTAACTTCTCCGCCATGCTCGTGATTATGTCCGCAGCCGCAGCCATCATCGTGATGGTGATGTTCATGTCCATGGTTGTGTTCATGTTCACAGCAGCTGCATTTGCTGCCATGATTGTGTTTATGCTCTTTTTCCATAATTGTCACTCCTCTATATGTTCTATACCGCAATTTATTATTGTTTTTACATGTTCATCTGCCAAAGAATAGACCATCTGCTTTCCGTCACGCTTATATTTTACAAGATGATTTTGCTTCAAAATGCGAAGCTGATGTGAAACCGCAGTCTGACTTACACCTGTGGCAGCCGTTATTTCCGTTACATTAAGCTCTTTTTCAAACAAAGAGCACAGCACTTTTACTCTTGTTGAATCTGAAAATATTTTGAACAGATCCGCAAGATCATAAACAAGTTCTTCATTCATAATATGTATCCCTCCTCATATGAACAATTGTTCATATGAGCATTATATGTTATTTATCAAACAATGTCAATACCCCATTTGAATCCATTATGCCGAGAAATATATTTTTAACATCCTTATCCTGCTGACGAACACGCCTGATAAGGTCTTTTTTATCAATTTTTGCATCTGCAAGGTCATCCTCCATAATTTTGCCATCCATAATAACATTGATGGTTAAGCCCTCGCTCTGCGGAGCAAAATTAAAATCTTTCGGATTAAGAGGTCTTTTAAGTGCAACCGGCTGAAAGCTGATTTTTCCCGTTGTTTCCATAATTGCATAATCAACATCTGCAATATTGAAATAACCTGCACTTCTTGCCGAGCTTAAAAGATCGTTTAGCTCTATTCTTGCTTTTTTTAAATTCTTTTTATATATTTTACCTTTATATATGAGTATTATGGGGTTGCCTGAAATAATCTGCCTTGCAAGCACATTTTTTTGTGAAAGAACAGTAAAAAGCACATCAAGCAGAGCATAAATTACCATTGCCGTAACACCCTTCCACCATTCCATATCTATATTTGTAGACATTTCCGCTGCAACGGAACCGATTGTTATACCTACAACATAATCAAAAAATGAAAGCTCCGAAATAGCACGATAACCCATAATTCTGGACAGCACGAACAGAACTATAAATGATACCACTCCTAAAATTACGACATTTAAAAAATCCATTAATATCACCTTTTATATTTTAAACAAAAAACTTATTTTAATTTATGTAAATTTATGTTATAATTATATAGTTAAGTTGTTCAGAAAATTTAAAGAGGTGTTTTATGGGTAAATCAGGTGTTAACATTGCCGTTTTCGGAATAGCTTCCAATTTTATTTTGTTTTTGATAAAGCTTTACGTTGGTATAAGTTCCAATTCTCTTGCAATTTATTGTGATTCCGTTAATAATCTCGGCGATACCTTTTCCTGCCTTATTGCACTTTTCGGCTTCATTTTTATGATTAAAACAAATGAAAAAAAAGGCGGCAGAATTCAGTCACTCTGCTCTTTTATTATCGGCAGCATTGTTGCGGTAACGGGAGCATACTGTGTTTATTCCGGTCTTGAAAGATTCATGTATCCTGTTTTGGTTTCATATTCTTTTAAATATGCAATGCTTATTCTGCTGACCGCTTTTGTCAAACTTATTATGGCGATGGTTTACATTATCAAAAGCAGAAAAGCACCGTCACCTGTTTACAAGGCTTTAATTTTAGACAGCCTTCTTGATTTCGGATTAACAATTACTGCAATTTTAGGCTTTTATCTTGTTGAAAAATTAAACTATGCTATTGACGGCGTATTCGGAATTATTATAGGAATTATTATTCTTGCGGCAGCAGCAAAATCTGTTTGGCAACAGGCAAAAATTCTTGTTAATGACTAATTAACAGGATTTATATAATGAGAGGGGTATTTTTTATGGCGGTAAAAACAAAGAAAAAAGGTAAAATTGCACTTATTGTGCTTGGTTCGATTGTTGGTGTTATTGCTTTTCTGCTTTGCGTTTGTGTTGCGGTAAGCTTTGTCGGAATTAAATCAAACCAAAATTTTATCAAATCACTTGAGCCTGTTAACTATGAAAGTCAGCTTGAGCCTGTGCTTGAGGATGGATATTATACCTTTACAACCGATAATGATTTTAGGGTCATGCAGCTTACCGATATACATATAGGTGCCGGATTTTTAAGTATAAAAAAGGATTCAATGGCACTCAATGCCGTTGCTGCAATGGTTTCAGAGGAAAAGCCTGATTTAGTTGTTGTTTCAGGTGATATTGCATATCCTATTCCTTTCCAGGCAGGAACGCTTAACAATAAAAATTCTGCAAAACTTTTTGCAGAGCTTATGGAGCAGCTTGGTGTTTACTGGTGCCCTGCATACGGTAACCACGATACGGAAACCTATTCTTACTTCACACGTGAGGATATTTCAGAATTTTACACAAGCGGTGAATTTGAGCACTGCCTGCTTCAGACAGGTCCCGAAGATGTAGACGGCTTCAGCAACTATGTCGTAAATGTAAAAAACACTCAGGGAAAAATTACACAAAGTGTTATTATGCTGGATTCACAATCTTATGTCGGCAACGGTATAATTGACGGCTTTATTATGAAATATGACCGAATTCATGATAATCAGGTTGAATGGTATAAAAATGAAATTGCTGCATTAACAGAAAAAAACGGCGGGGAAACACCTAAATCCATTGTATTTTTCCACATTCCTCTTATTGAATATAAGGATGCATGGACAGAGTATGTGGATAACGGTAATCAGGATACTGAAAATGTAAAATACATTTATGGTAAGGTCGGCGAAGCCGGAGATGCAATTTACTGTGCACCGGAAAACTGCGGACTTTTTAATACTGCACTTGAACTTGGTTCAACACAGGGATTTTTCTGTGGTCACGATCATCTTAACAATTTTTCACTTGATTACAAAGGTATTCGTTTAACCTATGGCTATTCTATAGACTATCTTGCTTATTTCGGAATTATGAAATACGGCGCGCAGCGCGGCTGCACAATGATAGATATTGCACCGGATGGAAGTTTTACATCAACACTTGAAAACTATTATCAGGATAAATACAGTTCTGTAAAAGCTAAAGAGCAGGTTGATATGGGAGAATGGATTCCAAAATATTAATTTTGCATTGACAAAATAGCAACTATAACATATAATGCTATTACAAAATATTTTCAGGGCGGGGTGAAATTCCCCACCGGCAGTATAGTCTGCGACCTGTGATTGAAAAATTACAGCTGAATCGGTGAAATTCCGATACCGACGGTTAAAGTCCGGATGAGAGAAAATGTTGAAGGCAAAAACCAAAATAAAATATATATGCCTTAATCGTCAGAACATTTACGCCCTTAGTAGATTTTACTAAGGGCTTCTCTTTTGCCCAAAAAGGAGAAAGAAATGAACACAAAAAACAACAAAGTAGTAAAACTAACAACCATGGCAATGCTTACGGCAATAGGCACCATACTTCAATATCTTGAAGTATCAATTCCCATTATGCCCGAATTTATCAAGCTTGATTTTTCGGATTTGCCGCAGCTTATAGGTGCAATAACCTTAGGTCCGGGTGCCGGTGTAATTATTTGCCTTGCAAGAAATATTATACATATGATTGTAAGCTACAGCGGATTTGTGGGAGAACTTTCAAATTTCATTATCGGAGCTTCTCTTGCATTAACCGCTGGATTTATTCATAAAAAATTCCCAACCATAAAGGGTGCGATTATAGGAAGCATTGCAGGTTCATTTGTGATGGGACTTATATCTCTGCCAAGCAATTACTTCATTATTTATCCTCTTTATTACAACGTTGTTGGTTTTCCGGAGGAAGCAATTTTGGGAATGTATCAGCTGTTAAGACCTTCAA
>CAJTMQ010000067.1:0-1298 GCA_910577215.1 uncultured Eubacterium sp.
CGCTGATTGACTTTTTGCTCTACGCTAGCCTGGGACAGGGACGGAGCCTGTGCGGGCGGAGCTGCATGGGAGGAGGTCTTCTCCATCCTTTTTTTGATAGCTATTACAATAACAATGATAATAAGAATTTCCAGCATAATATCACCTCGTGAATAAGTTGAATTAATTTTAACACATTAAAGTTTGAAAGTAAAGAAAAAATCCCCGAATTTTACGGGGATTTTATTAAATTATTCATTTATAAGATTTTTATGAAAATCAAAGCAATCAAATGTTGAAAAATAATCCTTTGGAGTTTCAGCTCTTCTGATAAGCTTGGCAGTACCATCTTCGCAAAGAAGAACTTCAGCTGATCTGAGTTTACCGTTATAGTTATAACCCATTGAAAAGCCGTGAGCACCTGCATCATGAATGTAGATAATATCACCCATATCTATTTCAGGCAGTCTTCTGTCAATTGCAAATTTATCGCAGTTTTCACAGAGTGAGCCGGTTACATCATACGTATGGTCAAGCGGAGCATTTTCTTTTCCGAGAACGGAAATATGATGATATGAGCCATAAATTGCAGGTCTCATAAGATTAGCTGCACAGGCATCAACACCAATATATTCCTTATGTGTATGCTTTTCATTAATTGCAGTAGTTAAAAGAGCACCATAAGGACCCATCATAAATCTGCCCATTTCAGTGAAAATTGCAACATCATCCATTCCTGCAGGAACGAATATTTCCTCGTAAACCTTGCGAACACTTTCACCGATTACAAGAATATCATTAGGAGTTTGGTCAGGTGTATAAGGGATACCAACTCCCCCCGAAAGATTGATAAAGCTGATTTTAACACCAAGCTTGTTCCTTAAATCAACTGCAAGCTCAAACAGAATTTTCGCAAGCATCGGATAGTATTCATTCGTCACAGTGTTGGAGCAAAGAAAGGAATGAATACCAAACTCTTCAACACCCTTTTCCTTCATAATTCTGAAGGCTTCATAAATCTGTTCGGTTGTCATACCATACTTTGCATCACCGGGATTATCCATAATGCTGTTTGTAATCTGGAATACACCGCCCGGGTTGTAACGACAGCTCATCTTCTTAGGCAGCTTGCCGCAAGCCTTTTCAACTGCTTCAATATGCGTTATATCGTCTAAATTAATTATGCCGCCCAAATCATTGCAGTACTTGAATTCATCAATTGGTGTATCATTAGATGAAAACATAATATCATCACCTGTTGCTCCGATTGTTTTTGAAAGCATAAGCTCTGTTTTTGATGAGCAGTCACAGCCGCAGCC
>CAJTMQ010000067.1:1308-7799 GCA_910577215.1 uncultured Eubacterium sp.
TCGCGAAGAATATTGATTAAAAATGGATTAGGATTGGCTTTTACCGCAAAATATTCCTTAAAGCCCTTATTCCATGAAAATGCCTGAGCAACCTTTTCTGCATTTTCTCTGATTCCTTTTTCATCGTAAATATGAAAAGGGGTAGGAAATTCTTTAATAATTTCCTGTGCTTTTTCCTTAGTTAAAAATGGTGTCTTATTCATACTTTCCTCCTATATATCCAGTGCCTTTGTTATAAGTGCTTTAATTTCATCAACACCCTGCCCTGTCACCGAAGAAAACGGAATAACAGGATATTCGGGATTATTTAATTCTTCATAAATTGAATTAACTCTTGACTGATATTCTTTTTTCTTCAGCTTATCAGCCTTGGTTAATACAACTATAAACGGAATTTCCATTTGCTCAAGAAAACTGATCATGGAATAATCATCAGCAGTAGGCTTATGTCGCATATCGATAAGCTGAACTACAAGATTAATCATTCTGCCGCTTTGAAAATACCCCTCCATAAGCTCACCGAAGCGATCTCTTTCCTGCTTGGATATTTTAGCGTATCCATAACCCGGTAAATCAACAAAACGCTGATTATCAACATCATAAAAATTAATGGTAACGGTTTTACCGGGAACAGAGCTTACTCTTGCAAGGTTTTTTCTGTTAAACAGTTTGTTCAGCAGGGAGCTTTTACCGACATTAGATCTGCCTGCAAAGGTTATTTCAGGCTTGTCTGACGGCGGAAGCTGCTGTGAAATTCCAAATGATTTATCAAATTCTGCTTTATTAAAATTCATAGCTGTTACTGTGTTACGATTGCTCGTTTATCCTTATTATTTTTTATAATCGGTTTAATTTCTTCTGCCGAAGGAACAGGCATTCGTTCCAGTGCTGCAGACAAAACCTCTGTAAAGCTTGAAACAGAAATAAAATTTATTCCGTTCTTAACTTCATCGGAAATCTCGGTTAAGTCTTTAACATTATCCTTCGGAATAATAACGGTGGTACAGCCTGATTTATAAGCTGCCATACTTTTTTCCTTCAATCCGCCAATAGGAAGTGCTCTTCCTTTAAGACTGATTTCACCCGTCATTGCAATATCATTTTTTATGGGTATTCCCGTAAGCTCGGAAACAATAGCAGTTGTGATGGCAAGACCTGCTGATGGTCCGTCCTTAGGTATTGCTGCTTCGGGAGCATGTATATGAATATCCTTTTTCTTATAAAAATCGTTATCAATTCCAAATGCAGATGACATAGAGCGTACATAAGAAACTGCGGTTTTTGCACTTTCCTGCATAACATCTCCAAGATTTCCCGTAAGCTCTATTTTACCTGTACCGTTTAATGCGGATACCTCTATAGGAAGAAGAGTTCCCCCTACTCTTGTCCACGCAAGTCCATTGACAGTACCAACAAGATTATCCTTATTGATTTTGTCCTGATGATATTTTTTAGGACCTAAAATATCTTCAACATTCTTATTGCTAACCTTAAAGGAACTGTTATCTGTTTCAAGCATAACAGCAGCCTTTCTGCACAATGAGCCAATCACCTTTTCAAGATTTCTTACACCTGCTTCAGATGTGTAGCAATCAATAAGTGTATAGATAGCATCATTGGAAATTTTAAATTCCTTACTGCTGAGATTATGCTTCTTCATTTCCTTTTTCAGAAGATAATCCTTTGCAATATGGAATTTTTCTTCTGCCGTGTACGAATTAAGTTCAATAACCTCCATACGGTCAAAAAGCGGAGCTGCAATAGTTGAAACATCATTTGCAGTTGTTATGAAGAGTACTTTACTTAAGTCAACAGAAAAGTCTATGTAATGGTCATTAAAGCTAAAATTCTGCTCGGGGTCAAGTGCTTCAAGAAGTGCAGATGACGGATCCCCTTTATAATCATTACCGACCTTATCTATCTCATCAAGCAGAATAATAGGATTCATTACACCGCTTTTTATAACAGCATCAATAATTCTTCCGGGCATAGCACCTATATAGGTTTTTCTGTGACCTCTGATTTCGGCTTCATCGTGAACACCGCCCAGTGCAATGCGGATATATTTTCTGTTCATGCTCTTGGCAAGGCTTTTTACAATTGAAGTTTTTCCCACACCCGGAGGGCCCGCAAGGCAGATTATCTGACCTGAGAAATCAGGATTTCTTTTAAACACTGCAAGAGATTCAATAATTCTTTCTTTAACCTTATCAAGCGAATAATGCTCTTTATCAAGTATTTTTCTGCTTTTTTCAAGGTTGATTGAATTTTTAGTATATTTACCAAACGGAATTTCAAGACATTTATCCAGGTAATTTCTTACAACCGTTCCTTCATGTGAGCCGCTTGGCATTTTCATAAGCTTATTGCACTCTTTAAGAAGCTTATCCTTGATTGAATCACTGCAGACAAGGGATTTAATCTGATGTCTGTAGGCATCTGCTTCTTCAATCGGATTTTCGCCGTCACCAAGTGATTCGGAAATAACCTTTAATTCCTCACGTAAATAATATTCACGCTGATTTTTGTCTATCTCCTCATGGACCTTATCGTGAATTTCTGCTTCAATTTCAAGAACCGAATTCTCTTTTTTTAATAAAACCAGCAGTTTTGCAAGCCTTTGCTCAGTTGAAATTGCTTCTAAAATTTCCTGCTTTTCTTCATAGTCAATAAATGAATTGGAGCAAATGAAATCACACAGCTTGCTGCCGTCATTTATAGAAATAACATTTACCTTAACATCATTACTGATTTTGGGCACAATTTCTGCATACTTTTCAAATTCCTTTTTAACAGCACGAATATATGCCTTTAATTCCTTGCTTTCTTCTTCCTGAAGGCAGGCAACAGGCTCAATAGCTCCTACTATATACGGTCTGAACTGTGAAAATGCTAAAATAGTTCCCCTTTCAACACCTTCAACTACAACACGTATGTTTTCGGAATTAGGAATTTTTATCAGCTGCTTAACCTTACAGATTACGCCGAAAGAATATAAATCATCTATATTAGGATCATCAACTGCGGCATCACGCTGTGCAACAAGAAACACCTGCTGATTTGCGTTCATTGCAGATTTTAAGGCTGCAACGCTCTTCTTTCTTCCGACATCAAAATGAAGCACCATTTCAGGAAAAACAACAAGACCTCTTAACGGAATAACAGGCATATTCATTAATTCACTTGTATATTCAAAATTATCCATATTATCCTCATCCTAAAATAATTGTTTGTATTATATAATATTAATAAAAAAAAGGCAAGTGGGAACACCTGCCTTTTAATAAACTTTACGCATTTTTCAATGTAGAAACAGTTAACTTTTTACTTTCCTTTTTCGGATTTCTCAAAATAATAGGCTCAGCACCGTTTCTTATAGCATCTTCAGTAATAATAATTTTTTCAACAGTGTGGTCACTTGGAATTTTATACATTAAATTCTGAAGTGAGTTTTCAAGAACGCTGCGCAAGCCTCTTGCACCTGTTTTTCTTTCAAGAGTAATATCAGCAACTGCCTCAAGTGCATCTTTTTTGAATTCCAGAACTACATCATCCATTTCAAACAGCTTTGTGTACTGCTTAATGATTGAGTTTTTAGGCTCTGTCATAATTCTTACAAGTGCCTTTTTGTCAAGATTATCAAGCACGGTTATAACAGGTATTCTTCCTATAAGCTCAGGAATTAAGCCATATTTAACGAGGTCGTGCTGAACAGCCTGTTTTAAAACCTCGGTATCATCAACCTTAACATTCTCAATGTTAGCACCAAAGCCCATTGATTTTGAGCCTACACGCTTTTCAATGATTTTTTCAATACCGTCAAAAGCACCGCCGCAAATAAACAGTATATTTGCGGTATCAATCTGTATAAATTCCTGCTGAGGATGCTTTCGTCCGCCGCCCGGAGGAACATTGGAAACGGTTCCCTCAAGAATTTTAAGAAGTGCCTGCTGAACGCCTTCGCCGCTTACATCTCTTGTGATTGAGCGGTTTTCGGATTTACGTGAAATCTTATCAATTTCATCAACATAAATGATACCGCGCTGTGCCTTTTCAATATCAAAGTCAGCAGCCTGAATTAAACGAAGCAAAATGTTTTCAACATCTTCACCAACATAACCCGCTTCTGTAAGTGTTGTAGCATCTGCAATTGCAAACGGTACATTAAGAATTTTTGCCAGTGTCTGAGCAAGCATTGTTTTGCCAACACCTGTCGGACCGAGAAGCAAGATATTACTTTTCTGCAATTCAACATCATCAGTTGCGGTGGAATAAATGCGTTTATAGTGATTATAAACAGCAACAGAAAGTGCGATTTTGGCTTCATCCTGCCCAATAACATATTCATCAAGCTTTTGCTTAATTTCCTCGGGACTGGGAAGAACAGCATCTTTCTCAACTGAGGAAGCACGATTTGCAATTGGTTCAGCCTGTGCAATCAACTCATTGCACAAATCAACACATTCATCACAAATATAAACTCCCGGACCCTCTATTAGCTTGTGAACCATTGTTTCGGATTTTCCGCAAAAAGAACATTTTGTTGTATAGTTTCTTCCGTCATCTCTTGCCATAAAATAACCTCGTCAGTAATTATCTCTTATCTATTACTTTGTCAACAAGGCCATATTCAAGAGCCTCTTGTGCGGTAAGCCAATTATCTCTGTCCGTATCTCTTGCAAGATCTTCAACGGTTTTGCCGCAGTTTTCTGCAAGAATTCGGTTTAATCTTTCTTTTGTCTGAACTAAGTTTTTAGCAGCAATTTCAATATCTGTTGTCTGACCTGTTAAGCCGTGACCTCCGATAAGAGGCTGATGAATTAAAATTGAACTGTTAGGCAATGCTATTCTTTTTCCCTTTGCACCGCTTGAAAGCAGAAAAGCACCCATAGAAGCAGCCATACCAACACAGATTGTTGAAACATCACACTTGATATACTGCATAGTATCATAAATTGCAAGACCATCTGTTACAGATCCGCCCGGCGAATTGATATATAAGCTTATATCCTTTTCGCTGTCCTGACCTTCAAGAAACAGAAGCTGTGCAACAACAAGAGATGCTGTCTGTGAATTTACTTCATCTGAAAGAACGATAATTCTGTCGTTAAGCAAACGAGAGAAAATATCCATTGAGCGTTCACCGTTACCGGTTTGCTCAACAACGTATGGTACTAATGCCATAAAATCACTACCTTTTTAATAATTATTCAATAACTGCTGAATCAACAATTAAATCTACTGCCTTATTTCTTGCAACATCTTCTGCAATGCGTGAAACAGGAACAGATTTCTTAACCTGCTCAGCATCCATTCCATAGTTTGCACCGATTTTAGCAGCTTCATCATTAATTTCTTCTTCAGTCGGCTCAATTTTTTCTGCCTCGATAACTGCAGTAAGAGCTAATGATAACTTAACCTGCTTTTCAGCACCGTCTTTAAGTGATGCCTTAAAGGTCTCTTTATCCTGACCCATATACTGAAGATATGTATCAAGATCAATACCGCTGTTCTGAAGCTGATATGAATATTCCTGCATCATTTCATCAGTTCTCTTAGCAAACATACATTCAGGAATATCTGCCTCCATACCTTCAACAACCTGATCAAGGAGCTGATTTTCAATATCCGTTTTTGCCTTTGCTTCCTTAGAGTCTGAAAGTTTCTTTTTAAGGTCTTCCTTTAATTCATCAAGTGTATCAAATTCAGAAACATCCTTTGCAAATTCATCATCAAGCTCAGGTAATTCAGTTGCCTTTATTTCATGAATTTTGCATTTGAATACAGCTTCCTTGCCGGCAAGTTCTGCAGCATACTCTTCAGGGAAAGTAACATTAACATCAAATTCCTCGTCAATGCTGTGACCTGCAACCTGCTCTTCAAAACCGGGAATAAAGCTGCCTGAACCAAGCTCAAGAGGATAATTTTCACCCTTGCCGCCTTCAAAAGCAACACCATCAGTAAAGCCCTCAAAGTCTATAGTTGCTGTATCGCCCATTTCTGCTGCTCTGTCAGTTACATCAATAAGGCGTGAATTTCTCTTCTGCATTGAAAGAAGCTCATTTTCAATATCCTCATCTGTTGCTTCGGTTGGCAATTTAGTAACTTTAAGACCTTTATATTCACCAAGCTTAACCTCAGGATATGTAGTAACAGTCATTGTAATTTCAACGCCCTCTGTTTTGCTCATAACGGGTACATTAACATTGTTTGTATCAACTACATTGAGCTCTGCCTCTTCAAAAGCAGCTGAAACTGCTTCAGGATAAAGTGCATCCAAGGCTTCTTCAAAGAAAGCACCTTCGCCATACATTTTTTCAACCATTCCCATTGTAGCTTTACCTTTTCTGAAGCCGGGAATCTGGATGTTTTTTCTGTCCTTTAAAAAAGCTTTTTTGCAAGCTTCATTAAAAGCCTCGCTATCAATTGTGATAACAAGTTCGTAGGTGTTTACATCAACTTTATTAGATGATTTAAGTGCCATAATTATG
>CAJTMQ010000068.1:0-2327 GCA_910577215.1 uncultured Eubacterium sp.
GGGGCTATTCCTATGGTCCACCCGACAGGACTCGAACCTGCAGTCTTTTGAATCGGAATCAAATGCATTAGCCATTGTGCTACGGGCAGATTTATTAATAAATTATCAAAAATAATTTTACAACAGTAATAGTATTGTTGTCAAATAAAATTTGTGCTATAATCACATATATATTATGAAGAATTTTAAGAAAGGCTATGTATATTAAAATGAAATTCAGTAATTTTCCAAATGCAGTCATTAAAGAAAATGTTGATTATACGGTTAAGGAAATTACCAATGTAATCAAAAAATACGGCCCTCGTGAGTCGGGAAATGATAATTGTTTTGCAGCAGAAAAGCATTTAAAAAAGGAGCTTGACCAGTTCTGTGATGAAACACATTTTGAAGAATACAAAATGGCACCGAAGGCATTTCTGCACTTTACCAAAACGGTAGCGGTTTTAATTATTATTGCCGTTATTGCAGGGCTTGTACTGGCCCTTACAAATGTTATTAGCGGCTTCTTTGCTGCACAGTGTATTGTTGGTGTTGTTGTGGGAATAGGTTTGCTGATAACAATATTTGAATTCCTTATGTATAAGCAGTTTGCAGATACATTTTATAAAAAAATAACCGCACACAATCTTGTTGCAACAAGAAAGCCAAGGGGCGAGGTTAAAAGAAGAATAGTTATAAGCGGTCATATAGATGCGGCTTATGAGTGGCGTCCTCTGTATTACGGCAAGGGCAAATATAATTTAATGGGTCTTTCAATGGGCGGTGCAATCGGAGGAGCAATTCTTTCATTCATCATTGCCGTTATTACAATTATTGCCAACTTTGCAGATTTCGGAGCATTCAGCACATTTATGCTGAATTATTCTTATTATTTTCATATCTTAACCGCTGTTTTTATGGTTGGTTTGTTCCTTTTTGTTGATTTCAAAACCATTTCACCGGGTGCAAACGATAATCTTACAGGCACATATGCTGCTGTTTGTGCACTTCGTATGCTTGATATGGCAGGTGTTGAATTTGAAAATACCGAGGTTGTTGCAATGATTACAGACGGTGAGGAAGCAGGTCTTCGCGGTGCAAAGGCATATGCAAAGGCTCATAAAGCGGAATTTACAAGCGAGGGTGTTGAAACTGCCGTTCTTTGCTGTGATACCTTAACGGATCTGGAATACCTTAATGTTTATTCTCGTGATATGACAGGCACTGTTAAGCATGATCAGAAGTTTTCGCAGCTTGTTCTTGATTCTGCAAAGGAAGCAGGTTATAACGATGCTGAGTTTGCAAATGTGTTCTTCGGTTCATCCGATGCAGCTGCATTTACGCAGGAGGGTATAACGGCAACATGTCTTGCAGCTATGGATCCTGCACCTGCGGATTATTACCATAACCGCCGTGATAATTATGACAGGCTTGTTCCGAAGGCAATCGAAACAGGCTATAAGATTATTATTGCATCAATTCTTAATTTTGATAATAAGGAATAATTATGAGTAACAAAAGAATTTTATGGCTTGATTATGCAAGGGCTTTTGCAATTTTTTCGGTTTTGCTTGTTCACAGCGCAGAATATGCGTATGCACTTAAGCCGGAAGAAATATTAAAATTAGGTACTGTTTCCTCATTAATAAGATTGGCATCGATAGTTGTAGGCAGACTTGGCGTTCCGATATTTTTAATGCTTTCAGGCTATCTGCTTCTGGACAGAGATTATACAACAGCTGAGAAAATAAAGTCCTTTTATAAGAAAAACCTTTTGCCTCTTGTATTAACAGTTGAAGTATGGGTTGTTATTTATTACGCTTATTTGATTGTTTTTAGTAAACAGAAATTTGTTTTTATTGATTTTATCAAGGATTTGCTGTTTTTGAAGGATAACGCTTTCGGTCATTTTTGGTATATGCCTGTTATTATAGGTATTTATATTGCTTTACCCTTTGTTGCAAATGCAATTAAAAATATTGATTTGAAAATAATTGCAATTCCATTGGCGGTGCTTTGCTTTGCAGTATTTATTATAAAAACGGTAAGTATTTTTGATACAGCATGCGGTTGGAAGCTTAATTTGACTAAAAAAGTTTTTACTGATTTTTCCGGCGGGTTATACGGAGCATATGTATTAATGGGTTATTTTGTGAAGAAAAAGGCCTTCAGTAAAATTAAAACATGGCTTTTGCCAGCAGGGGCCGTGCTTTCGGCTGTATTTACAGGCTTTACCTTGATGTATTCTCTCAGAAGCGGATATGATTATCATTTGTGGTATGATTTTTCAGGGGTATTCCTGTGTTCTGTATTTATTTTTGAAATGTTCAGCAGAATGAACAGTGAGA
>CAJTMQ010000068.1:2343-7746 GCA_910577215.1 uncultured Eubacterium sp.
AGAATTGTAATATTTTTCAGTAAATTTGTAACATCTGTTTCGGTTCTGAGTTTGGGTATGTATTTTATTCATAAGCCGATTTTGTCATTTATCAGATTCAGAATTTTAAAATTTGAGTTATACAGACCTGTTAATTTAATTTTATTTGTTGTTATAATTTTTGCTGTAAGCTATATTGTTTCGCTTATTATTTCAAAAATTCCGAAAATAAGAAAAATACTTATTCTTGTAAAGGATTGATTTTTTATAAATCAATCCTTTTTTTGTGACCGATTCGGTTTTTAAATCGTTTTAGGTGTGAAAGGGGGAATTCGTACGGATAACGAACATTTGAAAAGTAAATTTGAAGCAAAATATAAGTTATACGGAGATATGCTTTATAAAATTGCATTTTTGTATTTCGGCAATTCCTATGATGCCGAAGATGCCCTGCAGGAGGTTTTTATAAAGCTGCTGTACAATTCGCCCTCTTTCAAAGATTTAAGCCACGAAAAAGCGTGGCTCATAAGAGTAACACAGAATAAATGCAGAGATATGCTTAAAACATCACGCTGTAAAGATACATCTGCAGATGAAATTGAAATAGCCGATTTTGTTAAAACAAACAGTGATACGTCGCTTGATATTATAAAGCAGGTGGTTGCACTGCCTGCAAAATATAAAACGGCAATTATTCTGTATTACTATTATGACTACTCTGTAAGTGAAATATCGCAAACACTGAAAATAAGTAATTCTGCAGTTAAAATGCGGTTAAAGCGAGGCAGGGAAGTTTTAAAAATTGAATTGGAGGATTATGAAAATGAAGCCTGAAGATTTAAAAAACAGCATAAATTTTGTTGAGTCTGATGACTATATGCAAACAAGACTTTTTGCAGAAATAAGCAGTAAGAAAAAATCAAAGAATAAAAGCAAAAAAGGATTTAAGGTTGCCATTTCAGCAGTGCTTTGCTGTGCAATATTAATTGTAGGACTCGGCTTTGGAATTCCGCAGGCTCTTATTGATGATACAACTGCTCTTCAGCTTGCTAATGATATGGATACCAACGGAAATATTTTTATAATGAGTGTGCGTGCAGCGGAAAGTGAAAATGCAGAATATGTTTCTGTTACAGACCACACTGTTATTCTTTCCGAGTATAAATTAGATAAAGTTATATTAGAGGACGACGGAAGTATGACCTTTGATGAGACGGGCGATTTGTCACTTTCAATCAAAGGAAAGAATATAGAATCTGTCAGAATGCAATGTGAAAAAGGTGAATTCTTTATATTTGATACAGATATGTTTGAATATTTGTGTTCCACAAATGAACTTTATGACATTATAGTTCCGTATTCGGATGAGTACGAAAACAAAAGCGTTAATGAGCGTCTTGATGTAATGTATAAGCATATTGAAAACGGTGATTATGATGAATATTTTACCGAACATTCTAAAAAAACTTATGATGAATATAAAGGCGTAGATATAGTCTATGACGGAAATGAGAATAAAGTAGGTATCGGACTTGTAAGTGTAGAAACCTATGCTAAATTTCTTCCAACAACATCCAATGAAAAAGGTAAACGCAATTTTGTCAGAAATTACACGCTTCATAATGTTCTTAATAAAGAAGAATTTGATGCTTGTGCAACATTTCAGCCTGAATGGTATGGTATTCTTTTTGACCAGCCTGATACTGCATTTTCTGATTTGCCTCATGAAATAGTTACAATTGAGGTTACTTTTAAAAACGGCTCTGTTGAAAGCAACAAATATGATTTTTCTCTGAATGCTAATGGTGAGCTTATAATAGATATAATATAAATACAAAAGGCGGTTCGTATGAACCGCCTTTTAACTGTGTTTATTTAATTAACAAACCATTCCGCCTTCAATCCAGCGCATAACGGATACGTATTCTTCCTTGTATTCATCAAGCTTTTCGGTGTTTGCATCAACAAATGCCTGAAATTCGTCTGTATCTTCAAAATCAAAGGTAAAATCCTGTTCAAAATCATAGGTTGCAGTGAACATATAATCAAAAATATCATCTGCCGAAAATTCGTCAAACATTTTGTCTGCCACTATTTCCGTCCAGTAATCAAGTGCATTTTTTACTGTAAGCTCAAAATCATCTTCGTCAACTTCTATTTCAGGAATTTCACTGCAGTAGTCTGTTATTTCTTCTTCACCTATTCCGAGATTTGCAAGATATTCAATAACATCTTCCAGGCCTGTTTCATTAACCGCATCGTACACTCGGTAGTTGAATTCGCCAACCAGGTTCTGCATAGCAACCGCTTTGAAAACACAGTCTGCTTCATATCCGTCCTCATCTGTAATAACGAAGCCGCTTTCTTTAAACTGTTCCCACATTAATTCATAAAACACCTTGAATTTTGCCTTTTCCTCAAATATCGCTTCATAAATATATGAATTAATATCCATTCTTTTATTTCTCCTTTTTTCTCAATTCTAACTATATTTTATACCATTGCAATATCATTTTCAATATTGCATTAAGATTTATTATAGGATATAATTACTTTGATTAATGTGTTATATTC
Organism: uncultured Eubacterium sp.; assembly: GCA_910577215.1. Classification (GTDB taxonomy): domain Bacteria; phylum Bacillota; class Clostridia; order Oscillospirales; family Acutalibacteraceae; genus Eubacterium_R. The sequence goes on from CAJTMQ010000068.1 coordinate 4,897, forward strand.
GGAGGTGTTATTATGGTGGTTACGCTTAAAAATGAAAAATGCACAATAAAATGCCAGCAGGAGGGTGCAATGCTTCACTCTCTTGTTAAGGATGATATTGAATATCTGTGGCAGGGAGATAAAAGCTATTGGGGCGGTCAGGCTCCTGTGTGTTTTCCGATAGTTGGTGTTTTGAAAAACGGAGCAGCAAAGGCTTTCGGAAAAGAATGCAGTATGGCACGCCACGGTGTTGCAAGAATTAATCCGTTTGAAATCAAGGAGCAGGGTGCAAACTTTGTTACCTTTGTTCAAATTTCAACTGAAGAGACGAAAAAGCAGTTTCCTTTTGACTACAGACTCGAAATAAAATACACCTTAAATGGTGATACTGTTACTACGGAATATACAGTTTTAAACATTGGTGACAGCAGTCTGCCGTTTGCAATAGGCGGACATCCTGCCTTCAACTGTCCCTTGTGTGATGATGAAGCATTTGAGGATTATTCCGTTAAGTTTGATAAGGTGCTTACGAAGAAGTGCTTAAGACCTGATGTTCATACTGGGCTTGTTGATACTTCAAAGCGTTTTGATATTCTTGAAAATACGGATGAAATTAAAATGTCACACAGTCTTTTTGTTGATGATGCAATGGTTTTTGATGATATGCAGTCTAAATGTGCGGTGCTGGCAGGCAAAAACGGCATGGGTGTTAAAATAGAATATCAGGATTTTTCAAATGTTCTTGTTTGGTCATCTGCAAACGGCGGCCCGTTTGTTGCTCTTGAGCCATGGACGGGAATATCAACCTGCCTCGATGAGGATGAAGTGTTTGAGAACAAAAGAGGCATTACTGTTCTTGAGCCGAATGAGCAGGCTTCCTACAAGTTTAAAATTACACTTATTTAATCTGATATTAAAAAATAAATGGTGATAAAATGAATTATGGTTTTTTTAGAGTTGCCTGTGCTTCGCTGAAGCTTAAGGTTGCCAACCCTACCTACAATAAGGAAGAAATAAAGAATGCAATTGATGAAGCAATTGCGGAAAAGGCAAGGGTGCTTGTTACGCCAGAGCTGTCAATAACAGGCTATACCTGTGCAGATTTGTTTTTTACAAAATCTCTTCAGGATGCAGCAGGTGAGGCATTAGTAAACATTGTTAAGTATACAAAAAAAAGAAATATTGTTGTTGTTGTTGGTATGCCTGTTCCGTTTTATAACAGCCTTTATAATTGTGCCGTTGTTGTCGGTAATGGCTCAATTCTTGGTGTTGTGCCGAAAACGCATATTGCAAATTATAATGAGTTTTACGAAAAACGATGGTTTGCTTCTGGAGAACAGTTCAAAAGCTGTCAAGCTATAAACCTTTACGGATATGAAACAAAAATCGGCAATCAGATTTTTGATTTGGGCGGCGGTGCAGTGCTTGGAGTTGAGCTCTGTGAGGATTTATGGGTTTCAAATCCGCCGAGCAGCACGCTTGTTCAGCATGGTGCAAACATTATAGCAAATCTTTCGGCAAGTGATGAATATGTTTCAAAGGCGGAATACAGAAGAGATTTGATTTCCAATCAGTCTGCACGCTGTATCTGTGCCTATCTTTATGCAGGTGCTTCCGTTTATGAAAGCACAACCGATCTTGTGTTCAGCGGTGCTACTGTAATTGCTGAAAACGGTGCGGTAATTGCAGAGGGTGAACGCTTCAGCAGAAAAAATATTGTAACCTATGCGGATATTGATGTTGAAAAGCTGGCGGCACTTCGTCTTAACAATATGTCCTTTGAAAATATTTCGGAAGAAATAGGTTTTGTGCAGCACAGTATTCTTAATGATGATAATGATTTAAAGCACAGATTTTTTGATCCGCACCCATTTGTTCCTGCGGATGATGAAAAAAGGCGTGAACGCTGCCGTGAGATTTTTTCAATTCAGGCAGCAGGTCTTGCAAAGCGTATTGAGCATATTGAATCATCAGGTGCAGTTATAGGCATTTCGGGCGGACTTGATTCTACGCTTGCTCTTCTTGTTGCGGTTGAGGCTATGAAGCTGCTTGGCAAAAAAAATTCGGATATTATGGGTATTACCATGCCGGGCTTCGGCACAACGGACAGAACTTATCATAATGCAATAGATTTAATGAACTGCCTTGGTGTAACCGTTAAGGAAATCAGCATTAAGGATGCCTGCATTCAGCATATGAAAGATATAGAGCATAATCCGAATATGAAAAATATAACATATGAAAACACGCAGGCGAGGGAACGTACACAGATACTTTTTGATATGGCAAATAAGCACGGTAAGCTGCTTGTCGGCACAGGTGATTTAAGTGAGCTTGCTATGGGCTGGTGCACCTATAACGGAGATCATATGAGTATGTACGGTGTGAATGCTTCTGTGCCGAAAACCCTTGTTCGCTACCTTGTTGATTATGTTGCGGGCATAAGTGATGAAAGAACGGCAGAAATTCTTTATGATGTGCTTGATACCCCTGTTTCTCCCGAGCTTCTTCCGCCTGATGAAAATGGTGAAATTGCACAGAAAACAGAGGATAATATCGGTCCTTATGAGCTTCACGATTTCTTCCTTTATCATTTTGTTCGTTTCGGATTTTCAAAGGAAAAGCTTGCGGTTATTGCACAGAAGGCATTTGATGAAAAATATACCGGTGAGGAGATTTCAAAGTGGCTTGCTGTGTTCCTGAAACGCTTCTTTATAAGCCAGTTTAAGAGAAACTGTATTCCGGATTCTCCGAAGGTGGGCTCCGTTTCACTTTCACCGAGAGGCGACTGGAGAATGCCGAGTGATGCATCGTTTAAAGATTATTTAAGATAAGATAAGGAAAAAGAGGTGCAAATTGCCTCTTTTTTCT
>CAJTMQ010000069.1:0-4264 GCA_910577215.1 uncultured Eubacterium sp.
CGGGACCCAAAGGCTTGCCCGTATGCTCATAGCTGGTATTATTCAGCTTGATATTCACTTTATTTTCAGTAATAGAAAATTCTTTAGTAACTTCTTGACTTCCTTCATAAGCACCGATAAAGGAAACTGTAACAGAATATGTACCGGGCTGAACTCTTTCACCATTATACTTTACAACATAATCCTTATTTTTTGTAAGGACATTACCATTATCATCATAAACTGACAATCCGGGACCAAGCGGACTGCCTGTGTACTCATAGCTTGTATAATTCAGCTTAACATCCGGTGTTATGGTTTGCGCACCCGCCTCAAGACATGAAAAAATCATGATTGCAGTCAATGCTGCAAAAGCACATAATAATGAGATAAGTTTTTTCTTCATTTGCATTACTCCCCTTATTCATTAAAGTAAAATATATGTTTTATTGACACTGTCATCAATTAAGTATCAAATCAACATAAAAGTGTTGCAAAAAATATAAAATTTACAAATACAATTATATATCTATCAGTCATATAAATCAATATCCAACCTTAAGGCTGTATGTATTCTCCATATACACAATAAAAAACACGAACATTTTGTTCGCGTTTTTTTATTGGTTATTAACAATTACATAGGCTTTAGATTTTTATTGCATCTGCCGTCAATCCAGCCAAAGCATAAGGCTTCTTCAAGTGCTTCCCCTGCGTTTATTGTTTTCGGTCCGTCTGCTTTGCCGAGCAAAAACCAAACTCCATCATTTGACCGGCAATTATCACAAATCCATTTTCTGAATTCTTCTCTGTTTGCAAATTCTATTATACTGCTCATATGTAATTAATCAAAAAACTTTTCGCCCTTTTCAATAGCCATAATCTGGTCTATTCTTGTCTGATGGCGGCCACCTTCAAACTCTGTATTAAGGAATACCTCAACAAGCTCAAGTGCAAGACCAACTCCTAATACCCTATCCCCAAGGCAAAGGCAGTTAGCATCATTATGCGCCCTTGTATATTTTGCACTGAAATAATCAGAGCATGCAGCAGCACGAATTCCTTTAACCTTATTAGCAGCCATTGAAATGCCGATTCCTGTACCGCAACAAAGTATGGCTTTTTCGCACTCTCCGCTCATAACACCATCGCAAGCCTTCTTGGCAGCAATGGCGTAATCAAATCTTTCGGGAGTATAACAACCATAGTCCTTATACGCTATTCCCTTTTCTTCAAGATACTTTTTAATTTCCTCTTTAAGCGGAAATCCTGCGTGGTCTGATCCAAGTGCAATCATATTAGTTCTCCTTTTTCAATTTCAATTCACGTTCTGCCTGACTTAATCTTAAATAAACAGGCATAAGAGCTTCTGCTTTTATTGTATTTTTATTTTTTGCTGCCAGGGCAACACCGATTCCGCACTGAAAGCGTTTATCCTCTGCTGCCAAAGCAGTATTTTCCAGATTAATATTATCATAGCAAAGCTTTGCGCCGTCACCTGCTATAATCACATATTCATATTTTTCAAGGTCTTTTTTCAAATCCTCCAATGAAATTGCTCTGTCATCACAAAGTCGTGTTATTTCACCTTTTTCAGCCTTAAAGAGTGCATTATAAAACTGCATTCTTCTTGCATCCATAACAGCACAGACAACGGCATTTTCATCCGCAAAATTATAAGCAATTGCTTCAAGTGTTGAAACACTGATACACGGAATATCATAAGGAAATGCAATACCCTTAACGGTTGCAACACCTATTCTGACACCTGTAAATGAGCCGGGACCTGCAGTAACAGCTATTGCATCAAGCTCTTTATATTCATATCCCTGCATAACACTCTCAATAAGCGGCAGCAGCGTTTCGCTGTGAGTAAGACCTTTATTAATTAATTCACTTTTAATAACACTGCCGTTTTCCGTTAATGCAGCAGAAGCAGTTACGGCAGAAGAATCAACAGAAAGCAAAAGCATTACTCATTTTCACCTTTTTTATAAATTTTAAATTCCCTTTCATTATCGGATAGCTTTGAGATTTCAACAATAACTGCATCATCGGGAAGTGCACCGTAAATATTTTCGCTCCATTCAGCGGTAATATAAGCTCCGCTCTCAAGATAATCAAAGAAACCTACGGAATATAAATCGTCCCAGCCATCTATGCGGTACATATCAAAATGATAAAGCGTTTTATCTGCACCAATATACGCATTGCAGATTGCAAAGGTTGGCGATGAAACATCTGCATCAATTCCGAGCCCTTTAACAAGCCCAGTTGTAAATGCAGTTTTCCCCGCACCCAAATCTCCAAGATAACCTATAACCGCCCCCTCATGCAGATGCTTTGCCATCTTTTCTGCAAGAGCAACAGTTTCCTCATAGCTTTTCGTTATATATTTGTTCATAATCAGAAAAGCCCTACGGTATTGCCATTATCATCAATATCAATTCTGTATGCCGCAGGAGATTTTGAAAGACCCGGCATTGTCATAATAGACCCTGTCTGGCAAACAAGGAAGCCTGCACCATTTGAAAGATTAACTGAAGAAACCGTAATCTTAAAATCAGAAGGTCTGCCGAGAAGTGCAGGGTTGTCTGAAAGACTATACTGTGTTTTAGCCATACAAACAGGCATTTTTTCCGCACCGAGAGCAATAAATTCTTCAATGCTCTTTTTTGCTTCCTTGGTATACTCAACACCGCTTGCACCATAAATCTCTCTTGCAATTGTTTCTATTTTTTCATAAACAGACATATCAAGGTCATAAAGGCAATGAAAATCACTTTCCTTATCACAAGCCTCAACCACCTTATGAGCAAGCTCAATTGAGCCGCTGCCCCCTTCTGCAAAGCACTTTGTTACGGCAAAATCCGCACCTTTTTTTTCACAGAAATTCTTAACAAATTCAATTTCAGCATCCGTATCTGCATAAAAATGATTAATTGCAACAACAACAGGCACACCGAATTTCTTAAGATTATCAATATGAGCACCAAGGTTTACAGAACCCCTTTCAAGAGCCTCCATATTCTCACCGATAAGTTCTGCCTTTGGCACGCCGCCGTTATATTTCATTGAGCGAACAGTTGCAACCAGCACAATACAGCCGGGTTTAAGATCGGCAAATCTGCATTTAATATTAAGGAACTTCTCCGCTCCCAAATCTGAGCCAAATCCGGCTTCGGTAACACAATAATCTGCAAGTTTAAGTGCTGTTTTTGTTGCTCTTACCGAATTGCAGCCGTGCGCAATATTGGCAAAAGGACCACCGTGCATAATTGCCGGAGTATTTTCAAGAGTCTGAACAAGATTAGGCTTGATTGCATCCTTCAAAAGCACTGTCATTGCACCGTCTGCCTTAATATCCTTGCAGTAAACAGGCTTTTCATCATAAGTATAAGCTACAAGGATATTTCCAAGACGTCTTTTTAAATCAAACAAATCTTCGGAAAGACAAAGAATTGCCATAACCTCTGAGGCAACAGTTATAATAAAGTGATCTTCTCTAGGTATACCGTTAAGCTTGCCGCCGAGTGAGCAGACGATATTACGAAGTGCACGGTCATTCATATCAAGGCATCTTTTAACAAGAATCCTTCTTTGGTCTATTCCAAGCTCATTACCCTGCTGAATGTGATTATCAAGTATAGCACACATAAGGTTATTTGCACTTGTAATGGCATGCATATCACCTGTAAAATGAAGGTTAATGTCCTCCATAGGTACAACCTGACTGTATCCGCCGCCTGCTGCTCCGCCTTTAATTCCGAAAACAGGACCGAGTGATGGTTCACGAAGAGCAATAACAGCATTCTTGCCGATTTCAGCAAGAGCATCGCCAAGTCCGATACTAACGGTTGTTTTTCCTTCGCCTGCAGGTGTGGGATTAACTGCAGTTACCAAAATCAGCTTGCCGTCTTTGTTATCCTTAACTCTTTCAACAAGATCATCTGAGATTTTTGCCTTGTAATGACCGTAAGGTTCTATCTCACTGCTGTTAATACCGATTGACTCAGCAATTTCAGTAATCGGTGTCATTTTTGCCTGCTGTGCTATTTCGATATCGCTTAACATAACATCACCCTTATCCAATTAATTATTAATGTAGATATTATATATTAAATTCACTTATAATTCAACTGTTAATAATTTATACCTTGAAAATGTTTTAATATGATAATATAATAGTAAACATATCCGTGAGAGGAGGCAGAGTATTATTTGAAGGAATTAAAAAGAAAAACATCTTTGGGAGAATTCATAAGCGGAATTGACCATCTTACAA
>CAJTMQ010000069.1:4276-7625 GCA_910577215.1 uncultured Eubacterium sp.
ACGGCAATGATCTGCTCTGCCTATGGCTTTACACTTGTTTACAGTGCAATTTATTCAAATCTTGATAAGGACTCCATTCTTATTGCCTCAATCAAAGCAATGCTTGTTACAGTGCTTGCCGCAATTATAGGTGTTGCAGCGGCACTGATACTGTCAATGATTAACTATGAAGTAATCAGTAAGCTATGGCCTATTATTGCCGCCGGATGTGTTGTGCTGATGATTATTACTTTCATCTTCGGAGAAGGACCTGAATCAAGACCTGACGCACGAAGCTGGCTGAATTTTAAATTTTTCTCTATCCAAACATCCGAGTTTTTAAAAATAGGTTTTATTATTTCGTTTTCCTACCATCTGGATTTGGTAAAAGACAATATTAATAAAATTAAAACCATTATTCCGCTTGTTATTCACGGTGTAATACCGATTGGATTGGTTGTGCTCACAGGTGATGCAGGCTCAGCATTGATATTTGTTATTATGTTTATAGGGATGCTGTTTCTTGCAAGAATAAATATAGGATATTTTGCTGCAGGCATATGTGCAATCGTTGTTGCTTTTGTAGTTGCATGGCGAACGGGAATTATTAACGGACTGCAGCGAACAAGAATAGAAGCACTGTTTTTCCCGGATGAATATAAAGACGTTATGTATCAGCAGACCAACGGCAAAATTGCTCTTGGAAGCGGCGGATTATTCGGTCAGGGCTATTTAAACGGAAAAATGACACAGGGCGGTGCTGTTCCTGAAAATCAGAATGATATGATTTTAACAGTAGCAGGCGAAGAATTCGGTTATATCGGAGCAATGGCTGTTATTCTGCTGCTTGCCGTTTTAATTATAAGAGTTGTTTTTGTTGGATTAAAGGCAAGAGATAATGTTGGTTATCTGATGTGTATGGGCGTAGCCGTTATGCTTTTTGCACAATTAATAGTCAATGTCGGGATGGAGTTATCGCTTCTTCCGTGTATCGGAATTACACTTCCTCTGTTTTCATCAGGTGGCTCATCAAGCCTTAGTATTTACCTGGCAATCGGAATTGTTTTGTCAGTTTACCGATACAGTAAAAATCAAAAGAATTCATTATTCTACAGATATTAACGCATAATACATAAAAGGGACTTGATGATAAAATCAAGTCCCTAATTTTTATTGTTTTGGTGTAACGTTTACATTGGCAGTATACGTTCCTACTACCCAGCATGTGCCCTGAACATTAACACTGATTGCAATTCTGCATTCGGTTGTAGCTTCACTTATTACATCTTCACCGTTTGCCGGTGCCAGCGAAAGTGATATTTTTGATTTATCAATATCCTTTAAAACCTCACTGTCACCAATTATAGTTATGCGGTTGGAGGAAAGCCCTCTTACAGAAACATTATAATTAATCAGCTCTGATTTAATATCACTTCTGCTGATTGAAATCGTTTTCGTAGAATAATCATCGGGAACAGTAACGGTTACAGTGATTGTTGATGTACCGTCAAGCACGGTGATGCCGTTTATGGCATTGGCATCAAAATCAAAAGTATTCGTGCCTACATTAAGGTCTGCAAATGAAATATTTCCTAAGTTGAGTGTTGTCAGTGCTGCCGATTCAAGTGCGCCAATCTGAACTGAATCAACCGAATACTCAACATCAAGTATGCTTTCTGCATTATCAGAACCGCCGACAAATGAAACAGACGGTTTCAAAAGCTGAACCTTCAGTATAGGAATAGTGGCAACTACTGAGCTTTCACCCTCCGGAACAGTAATAGTTATATACCTTACCTCATTGCCGTTGCTGTCCAACGCTTTAGGCTCCAGATTAACAATCTGAGATTCCGTTAAATCGTTTTCAAGTGTAACATCGGCAACAACACTTTTAACATTTGAAATATAGTCCTTAGGTCCGCTCAGAATCACAGAATTCTGATTGAAGGTGGTATCCCCCGCAACATAGCCGTCTGCTGTAAAATTACTGTTGACAAAATTAATATCAACAGGCATACTGACATTCTGTGCAACATCAAAATAGCCTTGCGCTGAAGTTGGGTAATACCGCTCAATTGTAAATTCTGCAGCCGCATCAGAAGGCGTTACGGTTATAGGAACCGAGAGATACCCTGTTGATGTAACAGTGCTTGTTTGAAGCGTTGCAACAAGATCATTTTCATTAATATCTTTAGCAAGATATTTTTTACATGAAATTGTGGCTTCAACGGTTATTTCCTTATTTCCGTAATACTCAATACCAAGTTGCTCGGCGAGCGTGCCCGAAAAATCAATAGTAACAGGAACATTTATTTGCTTTGTAGTTTCAGGACTGAGATTCATTGACGTAATAATCCAGATTATAATTGCTGCGATTATTGAACATACGATTAAATATTTGTCATTATAAACAAGTTTTCTGATTGAGAACTTTTTTTTATTCGTTTTTTCCATTATTTTCTCATCCTCCTTACAAGCCTTGAAATAATCTTGTCATCAGATGAGGAACCGTTCGGAAGAAATTCATTCATCAAAATATCTCTTAAATCACCGTCTGAAATATCATTATTAAGGATGCCGCCCTTAGCAACAGAAATTGCACCTGTTTCCTCGGAAACAACAACAACTATTGCATCGCTTTCCTCAGAGAGTCCTATTGCTGCCCTGTGGCGGGTTCCCAAAGATGATTTTACCGTTTTCTTGGTAAGCGGCAAAATACAGCCTGCCGCATATACCTGACCGTCTCTCATAACCATAGCACCGTCATGAAGCGGTGTTTTAGGATAAAAAATATTTTCTATCAATGCTCTTGAGGGTTTAGCATTTATGACGGTTCCGCTGTCTATAACATTTCCAAGCAATGTTTGATTTTCAAAAACAATTAATGCGCCTGTTTTATCATCACGCATATTGGAACAAGCCTTGATTACCGCTTCTATAGAATCTTCAATTTCGGCAATTCCTACCGCAACCCCCGGATGAGTCAATGTTTTGAAGCTTTTACGTGCTGTTCCTTTTCCTATTTGCTCAAGTATACTGCGAAGCTCAGGCGCAAAAAGTATTGCCACAATAATTAAAATATTGGCAAAAATGGATTCAAAAATATAGCTTGATGCCTCCATATCAAGAAGCCTTACTATCAGATAAATAACAGCAAGAAATACTATACCTTTAATAAGCTGCATTGCTCTTGTTTCTCTTATAATACGTACACACACATATATAATAACAGCAACAATAACTATATCGAGAAAATCCGAAAATCTGAATGTGGAAAACACGCTCAATATTCTATTTAGGAAATCTGATAAAAAATTAAGCATATAAAACGTCCTTTTTTTATTTATAAATTTATTTTAACATAATTAAT
>CAJTMQ010000070.1 GCA_910577215.1 uncultured Eubacterium sp.
TGTTTTATGAAACATCCTGAAATTATTGAAAAAATGAGTTTGAAGCAAAAGGCTGACTTTGCTTCGGGTTATGATTATTGGCATCTTGAAAGTGCACAGGATTTAGGGCTTCCCAAAATTATGATTACTGACGGACCTCACGGCCTTCGCAAGCAGAATCCAAATGGAAATTCAGTAGGTCTTGGTAACTCCTATCCGTCTACCTGTATGCCCCCTGCAGCAACATCTGCCTGCTCTTGGGATGAGAATTTGCTCAGGGAAGAGGGCGAGGCACTTGCAGAGGAATGTCTGCAGGAAAAGGTTTCTGTTATTCTCGGCCCCGGTACAAATATTAAGCGTTCTCCTGTATGCGGCCGTAATTTTGAGTATTTTTCGGAAGATCCGCTGCTTGCAGGTAAAATGTCCGCAGGTCTGATTAACGGTTGCCAGTCAAAGGGAATAGGAACTTCTTTAAAGCACTTTGCCTGCAATTCACAGGAAGCATTCCGTATGATTATCAATGAGGTTATTGATGAACGTACGATGAGGGAAATTTATTTCCCTGCATTTGAAATTGCAGTTAAGGAAGCACAGCCGTGGACAATTATGAGCTCATACAACCGTATTAACGGTGTGTATGCTTCACAGAATGATTGGCTTCAGAATAAGGTGGCAAGAGATGAATGGGGCTTTGAGGGTCTTTTTGTAACAGACTGGGGTGCTTCGGTTGACCGTGTTCCGGGTCTTAAGGCAGGAACCGATCTTGAAATGCCTTCTTCAGGCACGCTTAACGCTGAAAGAATTGTTGCTGCTGTTGAAAACGGTGAGTTGGATGAAGCGGTGCTTGATGAAAGAATTGATATGGTTGTTGATTTGATTCTGAAATCTAAGCCCGCACTTGAAAAGGATTTCAAATTTGATATTGAAGAACATCACGCAGTTGCAAGAAAGGTTGCAGAGGGCTCAATGGTGCTTCTTAAAAATGAAGATAATGTACTTCCGCTTAAGGAAGGACAGAAGATAGCCGTTATCGGTGAAATGGCAAAGGCTCCGCGTTATCAGGGCTCAGGCTCATCTGTTATTAATCCTACAAAGCTTGACAATGCTTATGACAGTCTTATTGAAGCAGGTGTTAATGTTACATATGCGCAGGGTTATTATAAGGCTCCGCCTACCAAAAAGGATAAAAGCAGAAAGTCAGATACCGAGCTTATTTCCGAAGCGGCTGCAGCAGCTAAGGCTGCTGATGTTGCAGTTGTATTTATCGGCCTGACCGAAGCACTTGAGGCTGAGGGATATGACAGGGCAGATATTGAAATTCCCGCTGAACACAATACCCTTGTTAAAGAGGTTGTTAAGGCTAATCCGAATACGGTTGTTGTGCTTGCAGGCGGTGCGGTTGTTCACATTCCGTGGATTGATAATGTTAAGGCTGTGCTTAATTCAGGTCTTGGCGGCCAAGCAGGGGGCTCTGCTGTTGCAAATATACTTACAGGCAAAGTTAACCCAAGCGGTAAAACAGCAGAAACATATCCGCTTTCATTTGAAGAAAATCCTGTTTACGGAAATTATCCCGGTCAGCCTGTTGTTTCGGAGCATAAGGAAAGCCTTTATGTCGGCTATCGTTATTATGACACAGCTAAAAAGGATGTTTTGTTCCCGTTCGGCTACGGACTTTCATACACAACCTTTGAATACAGTGATATTAAGCTTTCTGCAAGCGAGATTAAGGATACAGATACGGTTGAGGTTTCCTTTAAAATCAAGAATACAGGCAGTGTAGACGGTGCTGAAATTGCACAGGTTTATGTTGCGGATAAGGATTCAACTATTTTCAGACCTGAAAAAGAGCTTCGTGCATTCACCAAGGTGTTCCTTAAGGCAGGTGAAGAAAAAGAGGTCTCCCTTACACTTGGCAAGCGTGCATTTGCTTATTACAATGTTAATATCGGTGACTGGCACGTTGAAACAGGTGAGTTTGATATTTTAGTAGGTGCGTCAAGCCGTGATATTAAACTCTCCGCAGGTATTCATGTTGCTTCAACAGTAGATGCAGAGATTCCGAATTATAAGGAAACAGCTCCTGCATACTATACTGCAGATATTTCTGAAATGACCGGTGAACAGTGGGCGGCAGTTTACGGACAGGAGCTTCCGTCCGCAGAGCGTGATACAACAAAGAAAATCACAATCTATAATTGCCTTGATGATGCTTCTCACACAAAATGGGGAGGAAAAATCGGCAGGCTGATCAAGAAAGTTATATCTAATTTCGGCAGTGCTGAAAATGGTGATGCTGCAATGCTTCAGGCAATGGCAGTTCAGATCCCTATCAGAAACTTCATCTCAATGTCTATGGGTGTGTTCAGTCCTAAAATGGCAGAGGGTCTGCTTCAGATTCTTAATGATGATGAAAGCACAATTAAGGGTGTTGGCAAAATATTAGGCGGACTCGGCGGTGCACTGAAAAGACTTCCGAATCTGTTACATTCAATTTAATTGATTATATTACAAAAAAGATGTAAAGTATTGTTGCTTTACATCTTTTTCTTTTATCTTTATTAATAATCTAAAAATAATAAAAGTGATAGAATGTGTTCTTACAAAAATGTAAGAACTAAGCAGAGAATTGTAAGCCAAATCAATGGAATAGCATTTCTCTTTTTTGATAAAATGGGATTAACAAAAGGAGGGATTCAATTCATATTAAACAGATAGATTCTTACATAAAACTTATATAATTCGCTTTAGTGAAAGCGAAGCAAAAAAATGAAATTAAACTGAAAGAAGGAATTAATTATGAAGGGAAAAGTTTTTGCTGCAGGTTTAGCTGTGCTGCTTTTGATAGGCGGTATTATAGGCGGCTTGTACTATATGGAAAATTACGATAAAATTTATTACACAAAAGTTGATAATTCACAGATAACAGAACTATCAGGCAGCAGTGATATGAAATATGAATATGATTTGAGCAGCTATGATGAAAGCGGCAAAAAAAGAAATCTGAAGTTTAAAACTTCAAGAGAACTTAAGGAAAATGCATATTTATTATTAGAGGTAAGGCCTGCAGGCGTCTATAAATGGGAAGAGGTTCAGTATGATGAATTACCGCAGGCAGTGCAGGAAAAATTAAAATAGTATCTGCAAAGGCAAATAATATGAAAAGAAAGTCCGAAACTCAGTAAGCAATGCGTTTCGGACTTTCTTTTATATAGTGGATTATTTATTTTTTTCAGCTTCAAGCTCTGCTATTTCCTTGTAGAAGGTGTTTGCCTTAACATATACCATTATAATGTCATGAATATGCTCATATAGTTCACCCTCCTTGTAAGGGTTGGCAACGATTCTTTCGTCATCATCTATGCAGAGCGGGCCTTTTTCGTAATCGTTAAAGGTTGGCATAATTGAATATGTGTTTTCCGTTTTGACGATTGAAATTAATGTTAAATCGGCAGTTGCCGCAACAAAGCCTTTTTTCTTCGTATATCTTTCAATTGTTGAAACAGGGCTTTCATCATTGTGCTTTTTAGTGAAGCAGGTGTTAATTACCTTTTCAATAAACGCTTCAACCTCTTTTGCGGAATACGGGGCTTTTAACAGAAGCACAGTGTCTATATCTGCAATTCCGTATTTTTCGCTTTCGCCGCAGGGAATGCCGATTAAGTTTTCATCCTTGTCAACATAAACTGAAATTGTATAAAATTCTCTTTCCATAAAAATCACCGAGATTAATTGTACCACAGTTGATTGAAAAAAACAACCATATGTGCTATCATTAGCTTGGTGATTATATGAAAAATGTTCTTATAACAGGCGGTGCCACGGGAATAGGCAAGGCTGCTGCACAGCTTTTTGCCGAAAAGGGATATCAAGTTTATATTACATATAATAAAACACTGCCTGATTTCAGCGGAGTTACCGCATTAAAATGTGACTTAAGCAGTGTTGATGATATTGAAAGTCTGTTTAGCAATATTGATGATATAGATGTGCTTGTCAACAATGCGGGTGTAAGTCTGATAAAAATGATTAATGATGTTACAAAAGAGGATTATGAAAGCCTTATGTGTGTTAATTCAAGGGCGGTATATTTCTGCAGCAAATACGCAGTATCGCATATGCTGAAAAAGCACAGCGGTGCAATCGTTAATGTTTCATCTATGTGGGGAGAGGTTGGTGCTTCCTGCGAAACGCTTTATTCAATGAGCAAAGCGGCAGTTATCGGACTTACCAAAGCTCTGGCAAAAGAGCTTGCACCAAGCGGAATAACGGTAAACTGTGTTTCACCCGGTATTATAGATACAAGAATGAACAGTATGTTTTCAAAGGAGGAGCTTGCTCAGGAGGTACCTCTTGAAAGGCTCGGAACACCGCAGGAGGTTGCACAGGCAATATACTTTCTTGCTGAAAACAGATATGTAACAGGGCAGGATTTATCCGTAAGCGGCGGAATCGTAATTTAAAATGCTGTAGGGCGGATATGATCCGCCCGATTTTTTATATTTTTTGTAACACTTCTTTTTGCTTTTCATAGTATAGTTTAGAAACGCGAAAGGGGGTACGGCTATGGGTTGCGGTTGCAATAACGGTTGCGGTGGATCTTCTTGGATTATCATTCTCATCATAATCCTTCTCCTCTGTGGCGGCTTTAACAATGGTTGTGGTTGCGGCAATGACGGCTGTGGCTGCGGTTGCTAATTAAATAACCAAAAAGGCAAATGCACTCGGGTAAAACCGGGTGCATTTCACTTTTATCTCAGCCTTTTATTAAATAAAAAAGCATTATTAGTATTAGGAGTTATATTTTTCAAATGAGCAAATACTTGTAAATATGTAATCTCGTTTTTATCAATGTATTGTGATGAATTTTCAATTTCGTAATCGTAATACGGGAACATCTGATTAACCAAATCATCTAAAAAATTATCCCAGTATTCTTTCGCATTTCCTATATCAGTTCGGCTGATTTTCGAATATTCTTCCATAAGTTCATATTTGGCAGTTGCCATTAAATCACGAAGAACCGTTAATCCCTCCTGTTTTTCGTATTGGCAAATATCAACTGCATCTAAAACCTTGGAATAAATATCCTTGCCTTCCTGAATTATTGCAACAGGGACTACTAAAGCATGGGTACGCTTAGCAACATCATAAATTCCCGGAAACAGTTTCTGAACAAGAAGATTTTCTGTTTTGTTAAGTGTTCCTTCAGGATACATAAGAATATCTGCTCCAAGACTAATTACATATTTCATTTTATCTTTTGCAGCCTGCCGGCTTTCCTTGTTTTTTCTATCTAAAAGCATAACGCCGTTAAGCCATAAAGCAGGTCCGTCAATTGTTCCGAAAAAATCAGGAAGAGAAGCAAAAAGCAAATATGTATGTCTGCCTGTGCAAGCTATGCCCATTGCTATATCATCCTTAAGTCCATGTGTCGGAGCAAATATCAACGGTCTGCCCTTTGGTAAGTTTTTATTTTTATCAACATGGTATTTGTTTTTGGATGACATAGGAGCAATAACATTTCTTACTAAAGGGCTGAAAACTTTTCTAATAAGATATCCTTTTTTAGATACAACCTTCTTTGGATCGTTTTCGAGCAAATACTCTAAAAATTTATTATACATTTCTTTTTCCTATATTAATCTTTTGTTAAACAAAAATGCGGATTGCAGGCTTGGTTTTATGTTGCCAAGATGTGCAAAGGTATTTTTGCTTTCCTCATATTCCTTTCTTACCACAGATGTTTCATATTCCAAATTAAGCTTTGGATATTCTTCAACATCGTGTTGAAGAATTTTATCAAAATAATCTGTTTCTATTTCTTTTCTGTGCAGCCTTGGCAGCATTTCCCACAACTCGTAACGCATTGCTGCCATTGTATTTTGCAAATAATCAATTGCCTGTTTTTTATCACTGCTGCTTTCTATGTAAATCGGCAAGCCGATTTTTGCATAGCATATTTCTTTTGTGTATTCCAGAATTATAGGCACAACAGGTGCATTGCATTCCTTTGCAATATCAATAACACCCCAGTAAAGCGGCTGCATTATTTTATTAGGTGACCTGTTCCATGTGCCTTCGGGAAACATTAGAACGTTCGTTCGATGCTTCAGATGCTCAACCATTATTCTCTTTGCCTCTGCCTTGCTTGCTTTGCTTTTCCTATCCACCCAGATAACACCGTTCAGGCAGAAAGCAATTCTATCAATCGACTTGAGTGGCTGCTTGCCAAGCAGAACATAATGGTGCTTTGCAATTACTTCGCTGGCTACAGGTATATCGTGCGAATTCGTATGATTAACAACATATATGGCAGAATCTATTGACTTTTTTAGATTTTCTTCATCAAGCAATTTCAAATCAAAATTTCTTGTTGATTTCATCATTGAAAGTAATGGCTTATGCAGAAATTTTCTTAAACGGATGGATGCATTCAAATTATTATGCATTTTTATACATCCTGCCGCACATTGATTTACACTATTGTTGGTCATTTTAATTCACCAACAAATCATCTATATTGCCAGATAATCTTTTTCTGTCAACTTTTAGACCTACAGTTTCAGGTATATAGACTAAATTTTTAATTTCAGTATATTGGTGATATTTTGAATCAATAAATTTTAAAACCTCTATATCATAATTTGCTTTCTTTTTATCATATGTCGTATAACAAATACGAATTTTTTTCTCACTATTTTTTGGTGAAACAACATAACCATATTTTACATAAGGGCATTTATTTATTTCAATTTCCAAGCACATTGGTGAAAGTAATTCGCCGTTTATGTTTATAATATCTTTTTTTCTTCCAGCAACAGTTAGTGCTCCTTTTTCATCAATAAATCCATAATCGCCCAAATCTATGCCATCATCTGTAAATACATATTCATAATCATTAAGATATCCTAGGGATGGACTGATAGGATTATAATAAATGGTGCCCATCTCATTATATTTACATTCATCACCATTATCTTTTTTTATAACGCAATTATTTCCAAACAAAATCGGACCAGAGCTACCATGTATATTTATATCGTTAGTATTAGTTGAAAATGTTACACCTAATTCAGTCCCGCCTGAGCCAAGTATTACTTGACCTTTAAATCCTTGTTTTTCAAGTGCGTTTTGTATCATTTTTATGTATTTTTCAATGGAACCATCACCACCAACTGTTGCTAACTTAAAGTTACTGAAATCTGTTTTTTTAAATTCCGGCATATCAATAACGTGCAACCATGCAATAGGAGGCATTGTTAATCCTTGTATATTATGTTTTCTAATAAGTTTAAGTAAATTCGAAGAAGAAAATTTCGGAACAAGTACATTGCAGCATCCGTTGCATAATCCTATATGCATAGTAAATTCGCCATATGCTTTACCGCAATATGGCAAGCATTGAAGAAATCTTAAACCACTTTCAAGACCAACATTTATTTGTTCATATTGAAATGCTCTTGCATTAAAGCAATCATCTGTTAATGCAACTGCTTTTGGTAATCCAGTTGTTCCAGAAGTATACTGAACAGAAGATAGTCTATTTTCTTTATATGCGTTTTTTTTATAATCTGTAGGTGG
>CAJTMQ010000071.1 GCA_910577215.1 uncultured Eubacterium sp.
GCAGGCAGCAAAGATTACCAAAAACACAATGATTATTGCCTATACCGAGGAAAACGCACCGTTTATTTACACAGATGAAAACGGCACGCTTACAGGCTTTGATGTTGAACTGATTAAAAATACTTTTAAATCCTTCAAGGGCGATTATAAAGATTACGCTTTTGTTAAGGTTGATGAAAATTATGTTCTTAACGAAGATATCTGCTATACAGATGAAAACGGCAATGAATTTTCGGCAATCCTTATGTGCGGCGGCACACAGAAGAATGTGGGCACTGTTAATGAGGATGTTAACTGGAGCGTTAATATCATTGAAAACAATATCATTACCGTTGTGCCTGCAAACAGTGAAATCAAAAATTATAATGACCTTAAAGGTGCAAAGGTTGGCGTTGTTGCAGGAATTGCCCTTGATGCACTCAATAAAAACACAACCATCAAAAACAACCTTGCAGCCGTTACGGAATATGCATCTGCAGAAGAAGCTATGGCAGCATTCGGAAATGATGCGGATGCAGTTGTTATTGAAGATTTTGATTTTTATAATTACAACGATAACAGCAATTACACTGTGCTGAATGGTGCACTGGATACGGTTGAATATGCATTCAGATTTGCACCGTCAAAGGATTATTCCTACGGCTTTAACGAAGCTGTAAGAGAAATGCAGAGTGCCGATTACGGTGACGGAGATACACTTACACCGCTTATTGAAAAATATTTCGGCTACGCAGATGCCTGCGTATTCAGCTATGAAACAGACGGCGATAAATAATTTTATTACATAAAAACAACCCTCGGAAAATTCCGAGGGTTTATTTTTGCTTTATTTTAAAATGTTAAAGCACCTGTTGTTGCATCTATTTTTTCAGTTGAAAACAGGGATTTTTTTGCATAATGCGTTCCTGTAACTCTGTACTGATAGCCTGCTTCTACTGCAATAGATTTGCTGAGTGTATATCTTGTACTGTCAGAATAAAGGCTTGTATAAGTTTTATAGGTTGACCATGAGGTTGCAGACGCTTTTTTCCTTTGAACAACCACCTCTGTGAAGCCTACCTTGGATACCTCTGATGTTCCGTATGTATAGCCTGATATAACAAGATTGCTTCCGCTTTTACCAATTGCAAGCATTTTGCTCGTTATCAATCCTGTTGCTCTTGTCTGCATATATTCTGCTTCAAGGTGCTCAAGTGCTTCAAATTCCGCCTGCGTGAAATAAGCGTCATCCTCGGTGCTTTCCGCCGCAAAAGCTGAAAACGGTATCATACAGCTGAAAAGCATCAATACCGCTAAAAATAATGATATATATTTTTTCATTTAGTTCTCCTCTTATTTAATTGTTTCTGCAAATTCTATTGCTGTATCTAAATCACATTCCAACATAATATTATATTCTGTCAGATTATCTTTATATTCAATGGTGCAACTGTTTTTTCTCTCAAATATCAAAACATCCATCCCATTAATATTAAGCATCTGACCTGATAAAACATTCATTTCAGTTTTATCACCAACAAGTACAATATCTTCACTAAACTGTAATATTGTAATACAACCAAAATTGTTCTTATATTCAAAACTAACAATAGCCTCATTTAACGCTAACGTAGTATTATATTCACATTGATTAATTGTGCAGTTATCTGTTATAAGTTCTTCAGGCAGGGTAACAGGTGAAATGCCGTTATCCGCAAGCTGCTTTGCCAGCTCTGTATCCGTTAATGCATACCCATCTGCCGTAGTATTTACAAGCTCAAAATTCGTATCAATCTCAGCATTTCCGCTTATAAGCATTGCAATTTCATGCGGAATATCAAGGTGAAAAACATTTGCTGAAACTGTTATGGTTGAAAAGCAAAGCACTGCAGCCACAGCAGCAATAAGAGCTGCCTTTACGGGCTTTTTAACGCTTCTTATCTTCAGTTCGGGACGGTGGTTCCTGTTACTGATAACTAACAAATCAAAGCACAAATCAATATATTCTTCGTCAATAGAAGCATTATTTTCAGATGTTTTTTGCCTAATAAGATTTTTTATTTCATCTTCAGATAAATCAGTGCTGCCTGAGTTAATCATTTTGATTATCTTCTGTTTGCTGATTTCTTTAATATCCATCCCCTCCTGACCGTTTGTATTTTAGGTTGGAAACAACATATTAAACAATAATCTATCTGTAATTAAGAAAACCACGAAAATTGCATTTTGTCAATAAAAAACACAAAATTTACGTTTTTTTCTTCTTAAACGAATACGTCAATATCCTAACTCACGGTTTACAATTATAACCTTTATTCTGCCCTTGTGCCTTTGCTGAGCCGTAACAACATAGTTGCAGCAGATTCTCTGCGGACTTTTACAGCCATCACACATAAGTGAAGAATCATCCTTAAGGCTTATGCATTCTCCCGTTGCAGCACAGGGTGTTTTAAGATTTAAACGCACGGTGTTCGGCGGTGCCGCACATTCCTTAACTCTTTTTATTGCCGCATCCAAATCAGGCACAATTTTATTTACACCAACAACCATAATAACCTGCCTTGGGCCGAAAACAATGCAGGCAACACGGTTTGAATTGCCGTCCACATTATAAAGCTCTCCGTTTTCGGTAACGGCATTTGATGAACAGAAATAGGCATCACACCCAAAGGCTCTTATATAACTGTTTCTCAGTTCCTCACCCTCAAGCCCTCTGCGGTCTATAAAATCATAAATACCGCTTTCAAGCAATGCAGAAACGCCCGTTTCGGCAAGGCTGACACTTCCGCCGTTTGAAACACTGCTTCCCTGCGGCACAAGTGTTTTAACAAGCGGCACAACCTCCTCCTTTGTTTCCACAAAGAATGCCTTAATGCCGTTCTTCTCAAGATTGTCCATTGTTTTTCTTATTGTTTCCGTCATATCAGTCACCCCAATACTTTCTGTCTAAACTTCTGTACTGAATAGCCTCTGCCACGTGGGCAAATTCTATATTTTCGCTTTCCTCTAAATCTGCAATCGTCCTTGCTATTCTTAATATTTTATCATAAGCCCTTGCGGAAAGCCCGAGTTTGTCAAAACTCATTTTCAAAAGCCCTGATGCTTCTTCGGATAAAAGGCAGTATTCCTTTGTCATTTTCGGGCTCATTTTTGCGTTGCAGGAAACAGAGGTGCCTTTGAATCTTTCCCTTTGAATTTCTCTTGCCTTGTTCACACGCTTTCTGATTTCGGCAGAGGTTTCCTCCCTGCCTTTTGATGAAAGCTTTTCGTAATCAACAGGCTCAACCTCTATATGTAAATCAATTCTGTCTATAATAGGACCGCTTATTCTGTCCTTATACTTTTTTCTTGCCGCCTGTGTACAGGTGCATTCCCTTGTAGGATGCCCGAAATATCCGCACGGGCAGGGATTCATTGCCGCAACCACCATAAGATTAGACGGATAAGAAACAGTTGCGCTTGTTCGTGCTATTGTAATTTTACCATCTTCAAGCGGCTGGCGCAGAGCCTCCTTTGCCCTTCTGTCAAACTCGGGAAATTCATCCATAAACATAACACCGTTGTGCGCAAGGCTGATTTCGCCCGGTCTTGGATTATGACCGCCGCCTGCAAGCCCCTGCGGTGAAATTGTATGGTGCGGACTTCTGAACGGTCTTTTTGTAATAAGCTGAACTCCGCTCGGAAGCTCTCCTGCAATCGAATACAGCTTTGTTGTTTCAAGCTGCTCATCAAAGCTCATTTCCGGAAGAATAGAAGGCAATCGCTTTGCAAGCATTGATTTTCCTGTTCCGGGCGGACCTATCATAATACAGTTGTGACCGCCTGCTGCAGCAATTTCAAGAGCACGCTTTGCATTGTGCTGCCCCTTAACATCCTCAAAATCAAGCATTTCATCAGCAGTGCTGAGCTGTTTAACATCTTTATAGCACGGCTCAATTGCTTTTTCACCGCTTAAGTGCCGTAAAACCTCAAAAATATTTTTAACAGGATAAACGTCTATTCCCTTAACAACGCTTGCCTCTGTTGCATTCTGAAACGGAACGAAAACAGCACCTATATTGTCCTCTCTTGCTTTAAGCAGCATGGGAAGAATTCCCGTGCAGCCGCGTATCTCGCCGTCCAGCGAAAGCTCACCTACAAATGCATAATCATCAATATCAGCCTTTATCTGCCCTGTTGCCTTTAAAACGGCTATTGCTATGGGCAAATCATAAATGGGACCCTCTTTTTTCACATCGGCAGGAGCAATATTAACTGTTATGCGTGAAACAGGATATTCAAAATTACAGTTTTTTATGCTTGCTCTGACTCTTTCACGGCTTTCCTTTACGGCCGCATCGGGCAAACCGACAATATCAAACCTCGGCAGTCCGTTGCTTAAATCAGCCTCAACAACAACAGAAAAGGAATCCATACCGAAAATTCCCAAGCTTTTAGCCTTTGCAAACATAATGTAATCCTCCAAAACGGGCAAACCGCTGTAACAACTAAAATTATTATACTAAATTATTGAAATATTGACAACAGATTTTAATAATATTAAAATATAAGTCAGAAATATATGGGAGTGATTTTATGGATATTAATAAACTTTACAATGAATGGCTTGAAAAAGCGGTTGCAGATTCTGATTTAATCAAGGAGCTTGAAGCAATCAAGGGCAGTGAGGACGAAATATCAGACCGTTTTTACAGATGCCTTGAATTCGGAACAGCAGGCTTGCGCGGTGTTATCGGTGCAGGCACAAACAGAATGAATATTTACACAGTAGGTCAGGCAACACAGGGGCTCTCCGATTTTCTTAACAAGAACTTTGAAAACCCAAGCATTGCAATTGGCTATGACTCAAGAATTAAAAGTGAATACTTTGCAAAGGAAGCTGCAAAAATTCTTGCCGCAAACGGAATTAAGGTTTACATATATGATGAATTAGAGCCTACGCCCTGCCTTTCCTATGCAATCCGCAGATTCGGTACATCAAGCGGTATTATTTTAACTGCTTCCCATAATCCCGGAAAATACAACGGCTATAAGTGCTATGACAGCAACGGATATCAGATGACAGATGACGCTGCTGAAGAAACATATGCATTTATTCAGAAGGTTGATTATTTTACAGGAATTAAAACTATGGATTTTGATGAGGCGGTTAATCAGAATCTTATTGAATATATAGGCGAGGAAACAATAGAAGCCTTCCTCGATGAGGTACAGAAGCAGTGCGTTAACCCCGGCATATGCAAAAAGGCAGACCTGCGTGTTATTTATACACCGCTTAACGGCACAGGCAACAAGCCCGTAAGAAAAATTTTAAAGAGAATCGGCATTGATGAAGTCTATGTTGTTCCGGAGCAGGAATATCCTGACGGAAATTTTCCTACCTGCCCGTTTCCGAACCCCGAAATCAAACAGGCATTTGAATGTGCTCTGAAGATGACAGATGAAATCAAGGCAGATATTTTACTTGCAACAGATCCCGACTGTGACCGAGTAGGCATTGCAGTACCTGATAAAAACGGTGAATACGTGCTTATGAGCGGCAACGAGGTCGGTGCCATGCTGCTTAACTATATTCTTTCACAGAAAAAGGCACAGGGCACACTTTCTACTAATTCCATTGCCGTTAAATCTTTTGTATCAACCGATCTTGCTGAGGTTATTGCAAAGAAATACAACTGTACCTTTAAAAATCTTTTAACAGGCTTTAAATATATCGGTGAGCTTATCACAAACCTTGAAGCAGAAGGCAGGGCGGATGATTTTGTTATGGGCTTTGAGGAGTCCTATGGTTACCTTGCAGGCACGCACGCAAGAGATAAGGATGCAGTTGTCGGTGCAATGCTTATTTGTGAAATGGCTGCCTACTACAAAACACAGGGCCAGACTCTTGTAGATGTTATGAATAATATTTACAGCGAATTCGGCTATTACTGCAACACTGTTAAAAGCTATCAGTTTGAGGGTGCTGCCGGTATGGATAAAATGGAAAAAATTATGAACAGTCTGCGTGAAAATCCACCGGCAGAGCTTGCAGGTATGCCGGTTACATACATTGGTGATTACAAAACAAGCGTTGCAAAGGATATTGAAAGCGGCAGCAAAACAAAAATTGATTTGCCGAAGTCAAATGTGCTTCAATACAAAATGGCAGGCGGCAACGGCTTAATTGTTCGCCCAAGCGGCACTGAGCCTAAAATCAAGGCATATATAACAGCTATCGGAGAAAGCAGGGAAAATGCACTGGAACTTGCCGATAAGCTGATTTCAGATGCCGATAATTTTATGGAGGATTAAAATTGAACAGAAAATTTGTAAAAATAACCGCATTGGTACTTGCTGTATTAATGGCCGGCAGCGGACTTATCGGCGGATTATATGCACTAATAAGCAGTTTGTGAAATCTATAAATTAAAAGGAGAGCTTCGGCTCTCCTTTTTTTGCAATGAAGAAAGGCAGTGCATAACGCACTGCCTTTCCCCTCTCTGTCTATAACAAACTATAGGAGGACAAGATGCTTAAGGAACGGTTGCGGCTCCGTCCTCAAGGTAAACTTCATTATATTTAAAACTATACAATTTGTCAAGTGCTTCGCGGAAAGTTTTTAGCACAATTTACAATTTGGAAAATTATACACACTTTTTCGTCAAAAATAGTGCGAATACGTCAATTTTTTCACCAAATAAAAATATCTATTGACAAAGAACAAACGTTCTATTAATATGTATGTTACAGCTTATAACCGCCCTGACAGCTGCAAATATATTCTATCTTCGTGCGCCCGAAGATTCTTAACCAAGAAAGAAGGAATGGTAAATGACAATTAATAGATTAGCACAGGAATACAAACAACAATATGAAGCCCTGAGTGCAAAAATAGACGGACTGCGTCCCCTTTTATACGTTTACACCGGGGAAGACTTGTATTTATTGAGAAAACGAATTAAAGTATATTACGATATGGCCTGTGAATGCAAAAGAATTTCTGATATGCTTACACATTATTATGATGACGAAGAGGCACAAAATGATAGACTTAATTGATAACTACTATTCTTCAAATGATACATACAATAATAGCAACAATACCGACATTGATTCGCAGAAAATCAGCAAAAACGCTATTTCAAGCGTACTTCCGCTGATACTGAAAAATGATTTAACAGAGCGTCAGAGGAGCTGCTTAAAATTAAAATATGTAAATAATTTGAATCAGGCAGAAATAGCAGCTAAGCTTAATCTTTCCCAGCCAACCGTTTGCAGGCACATTGCCATTGCAAAAAGCATTGTTAACAACAGACTTTCTTACTGCCTTGTTGTTCTTAACCGTGCAAACAATATGTGGCTGGATTGGGAAAATTCAAACATAATGTAAAAACTGAATATATATTAACAACTGATACAAAAACGGCTGTTCTGAGGGATATAAAATCCACCGTTCTCAACAAGTTGGAAAGCACACCTTTCTATTTTATGAAAAAGTGTGCTTTTTTGTTTATAAAAATATTTTAATTATATACATTATT
>CAJTMQ010000072.1 GCA_910577215.1 uncultured Eubacterium sp.
CTGCCCCTGCCATATTGGAATACCTATAGCAATCCGAACCATATAAGGTTGGGACAGCTATAGGTTTTCTTTATTTTTTCTTGATTTTATGCGTGTTTTGAGCATTTTATTAATTAGATTTCAATTGGACATAAAAACTAAAAAGTCCAAAATAAAAAACAATAAATCCGAACTCTTTTGTCTAACATTAATAATTTGATTTATTGGTGTGTTTTCTCGAAAACTCAAGATTCCTTTTAACAAGTGTCTTGTAAAAACTTTTGACTATTTTAACTATGTTATAATCAAATTGACAAATTAGAATTTATTGAATAGAAAGTCAAAGACTTTAGAAGAGCCTCAAAGCGAATGATTTTTTTCATAAAGAAATCACATATTATAGTTACTTTATGTTTAGGACAGAGTGAGGCATTTATTAAATTATTATATAGTTTTTTCAGGAATATTGTATCGGATTATATTTTGTGTTATATTATTATACATATTTACAATATTTGGAGTGATTTTTAAATGCCTCTGTGGGCGCAACTGCTTTTACAGGTAGTTCTTATTATGATTAATGCAATTTTTGCCAGTGCGGAAATTGCTATAGTTTCCATGAATGATGTTAAGCTTGAAAAGCTGGCAAAGCAGGGGAATAAAAAGGCTAAGCGTCTTGTTCGTCTTACATCAAAGCCTGCATCCTTTCTTGCAACAATTCAAGTTGCAATTACACTTTCAGGCTTTCTCGGATCGGCATTTGCAGCAGATAATTTTTCCGAACTGCTTGTTGATTTAATTCTTAAAACAGGTGTTGATATTTCTCGCTCAACACTGGATACAATTTCAGTAATTGTTATTACAATGATTTTGTCATATCTTACGCTTGTGTTCGGAGAACTTGTTCCCAAGCGTATTGCTATGCGTAAAAGCGAAAATCTTGCTCTTGGTGTATCCGGGCTGATATCTGTAATTTCTAAGATTTTTGCACCGCTTGTATGGCTTTTGACAGTATCAACCAATATTGTACTCAGATGTCTTGGTATAGACCCCAATGCACAGGATGAGGAAATAAGCGAAGAAGAAATCAGAATGCTTGTTGATGTGGGCTCAGAAAAGGGTATAATTGAAAAAGATGAAAAGCTGATGATAACAAATATATTTGATTTAAATGATAAGGAATGCGGTGAATTTTCAACTCACAGAACGGATGTGCTTGGTATTGATATAGAATCAACCGTTAAAGAGTGGGATGAAATTATAATAAATTCAAGCCACAGCGTTTATCCTGTTTTTAAAGAAAATATAGATAATATTGTTGGTGTGCTTGATTCAAAAAAGTATTTCAGACTGAAGAATAAGACCAAAGAAGCTATTATAGATAATGCCGTTTCGCAGCCTGTTTTTGTGCCCGAAAATATGAAAATTGATGTTTTGTTTGAAAATATGCAAAAAAGCAGAAATCATTTTTCTGTTGTGTTGGATGAATATGGCGGAACAGTCGGCATTATCACAATGAATGATTTGCTTGAAGAAATTGTCGGTGATCTGGAAAATGAAAGCAGTGCAGAGAAAAAGGACCCCGATATTCTTCAGATAGAGGAGAATAAATGGCTTATTTACGGCTGTGCTTCTCTTGATGATGTTGAAGAAGTGCTTGAAATCAAATTACCGATTGATGAATACGAAACCTTCAGCGGTTATGTTTTTGGAATTTACTGTACCATTCCCGAGGATAATTCAGCCTTTACTGTTGAAACGGAGCAGCTTTTCATAGAAGTATTAAATGTAGTTAATCACACAGTTGAAAAGGCATATGTAACAATTAAGAAGTAATTAAAGCTACGGCGGAGAAAGTCTTGCGTTTCAGCAGGACTTTCTTTTTATAAGAAAATATTGAAAACACTGAATTAATGTAGTAAAATTATTTTAAATATTGGGTACGGAGGAAAGCAATGAGCAGTTATAAAATCAGCGGTAAGGAATCGCTTGGAATAGAGTTCGGCTCAACACGAATAAAGGCAGTTTTGATTGATGAAAACTGCAATCCCGTTGCATCAGGTGGTCACACCTGGGAAAACAGGTTTGAAAACGGGTATTGGACATATCACATCAAGGATATGTGGAACGGCTTGCAGGATGCATATGCAAAGCTGAATGAAGATGTGTACGAAAAATTCGGAACAAAGATAACTGCACTTTCTTCAATCGGCTTTTCAGCTATGATGCATGGCTATCTGCCTTTTGATAAAAACGGAAATCTTCTTGCTGAGTTCAGAACATGGAGAAATACAACCACTGCCGATGCGGCAGAAGAGTTAACTGAATTGTTCAGCTTCAATATTCCGCAGCGTTGGAGTATTGCACATCTTTATCAGGCAATTCTTAATAAGGAGGAGCATGTAAAGAATATTGCATTTTTAACAACTCTTTCGGGATATATACATTGGAAATTATCAGGCGAAAAGGTGCTTGGTGTTGGTGAAGCATCGGGAATGTTTCCGATAGACAGTGAAATAAATAACTATAATGAAGCCATGCTGAACAAATTTTCTTCGCTTGAAAAGGTTAAGCCGTTTGATTGGAGCATAAATGATATTCTGCCGAAGGTACTGACGGCAGGTGAAAGTGCAGGAACGCTTACAGAAGAAGGTGCTCTTCTTTTGGATCCAAGCGGAATGCTTAAAGCCGGTGCAGTTATGTGTCCTCCTGAGGGTGATGCGGGAACAGGAATGGTTGCTACAAACAGTGTTTGTGTTAAAACCGGCAATGTTTCGGCGGGTACATCAATATTCTCTATGGTTGTTCTTGAAAAACAGCTTTCCAAGGTTTATGAAGAGATTGATATGGTAACAACGCCAACGGGAAGACCTGTTGCAATGGTTCACTGCAACAACTGCTGCACAGATCTTGATTATTGGGTTAGTATGTTTACTGAATTTGCAAACGCTTCGGGAAGTGATTTAACGAAGCCGCAGATTTATGACGTGCTTTATAATAAGGCACTTGAGGCTGATGCTGATTGCGGAGGTCTTGTTAATTACAATTATTTTTCGGGTGAGCCTGTTGCACATCTTCAGGACGGCAGACCGCTTTTTGCAAGAGCTCAGAACAGCAGGTTCAATCTGGCCAATTTTATGAGGTCACAGATTTACTCAACAATGGCAACGCTCAGGATGGGTATGGAAATTCTTGAAAAAGAAAATGTTAAAATAGATTGCCTTATGGGTCATGGCGGACTCTTCAAAACACCTGTAGTAGGGCAGAAACTGATGGCAGGTGCAATGAACACCCTTGTTGCGGTTATGGAAACTGCAGGTGAAGGCGGCGCTTGGGGTATTGCTGTGCTTGCAAGGTATTGTGTTGATAAGATGAGCGGAGAAACGCTGGAAGCTTATCTTAATGAAAAGGTATTCAGTAAATATAAAAGTTCAGCAATTGAGCCGTCAGCAGAGGATGTCAGCGGCTTTGCGGAATATATGAAATTATATAAATCAGGTCTTGCCGTTCAAAAAGCAGCGGCAGAAAATATTTAACAGGGAGAAAAATTATGGCTATTCAAGATTATGAATTTTGGTTTGTAGTAGGAACACAGTTTCTTTACGGAGAGGATATTTTTGCAACAATTGATTCTCATTCAAAGGAGATGTGTGAGGAATGGAGCACTAAGCTTCCTTGCAGAGTTGTTGCAAAGTCCTGCGTAAAAACCTCAAAGGAAATACTTGATGTTATGCAGGCGGCAAACAGTGATGAAAAATGTGCAGGTGTGATTACATGGATGCATACATTTTCACCGTCTAAGGCTTGGATTGCAGGCTTTAATGCACTTCAGAAGCCTTATCTTCACGTGAATACCCAGTTTAACAGAGATATTCCGTGGTCTGAAATAGATATGGATTTTATGAATCTTAATCAGTCTGCTCATGGTGACAGAGAGCACGGCTTCATTGCTTCACGTATGCGTCTTAAGAGAAAGGTTGTTGCAGGCTATTGGAAGGATGAAGCATTTCAGAATAAAATGGAATGCTGGATGCGTGCGGCAGTAGGTGCTGCGGAATCAAGGAAAACGCACGTTCTTCGTATTTCGGATAATATGAGAAATGTTGCTGTTACAGACGGTGATAAGATTGAAGCACAGATTAAACTCGGATGGCAGGTTGACCATTACGGAGTTGGTGATATTATCCGTGAAGTAAATGCTGTTACGGATACGGAAATTGATGCACAGATGGCAGAGTATTCAGAAAATTATATTATGGATACGGATAATCTTGATGCGGTTCGCTATCAGGCAAGGGAAGAGGTTGCTCTTAAAAAATTCCTTGAAAAGCACGGATTTAACGCTTTTCATACCAATTTTGAGGATTTGCAGGAGCTTCGCCAGCTTCCGGGTCTTGCTGCACAGGACTTAATGCGTCAGGGCTATGGCTTTGGTGCAGAGGGTGACTGGAAGGTTGCAGCAATGCTCAGAGTCATGAAATCCATGGCAGAGGGTCTTGACGGCGGTACCGTGTTTATGGAGGATTATACATATCATTTTGAGCCGAACAACGAAATGCTGCTTGGATCACATATGCTTGAGGTTGACCCTTCCTGCTCTGCCGAAAAACCGAAAATTCAGGTTCATCCGCTTGGTATCGGTGACAGAGAAGATCCCGCAAGGCTTGTGTTCAAGGCTAATACAGGCAGGGGCATCGTAGTTACTCTTGTTGATATGGGTGACAGGCTTCGCATGATTTGTAATGATGTTGAGTGCAAGAAACAGGTGAATGATATGCCTAATCTTCCTGTAGCGGGTGTTTTATGGAAGCCGCTGCCTTGTCTTCAGACCTCGGCAGAAGCATGGATTTATGCAGGCGGTGCACATCACAGTGTGCTCTCATATAGTTTAACCGCTGATAATATGCGTGATTTTGCTGAAATTATGGGTATTGAGTTTGTTCATATTAATGAAAACACCGAGATTAATGCGTTCAGAAAAGAACTCTTTTATAATGATGTTGCATATAAGCTTGGTATGTGAGGAATAGGCTATGTTAGAGGAACTAAAAGAAAAAGTATTCAAAGCCAATCTGCTGCTTGTTGAATATGGACTTGTTGTGCTTACATGGGGCAATGTTTCGGGTGTAGACAGAGAAAAGGGACTGTTTGTAATCAAACCGTCAGGTGTACCGTATGACAGTCTGACTGCTGATGATATGGTTGTTATGGATTTAAACGGAAATAAGGTTGAGGGCAAGCTTAATCCATCTTCGGATACACCAACACATCTTGAACTTTACAGAAAATTTGATGATATAGGCGGAATCGTTCACACGCATTCAAGCTGGGCGTGCTCATGGGCACAGGCAGGAAGAGATATACCTGCATACGGCACCACGCACGCTGATTTTGCCAACGGTGCAGTGCCTTGTGCAAGAGGTTTAACCGCTGAAGAGGTCGGGGGAGAATACGAGCTTAATACCGGCAGGGTGATTGTTGAAGAATTTGAAGGCAGAGGAATAAGCCCTTCTGAATGCCCCGCAGTTCTTATTCACCGCCATGGTCCGTTTACGTGGGGTAAAGACCCTTTTAAGGCTGTTGAAAATGCTTTAATTCTTGAAGAGGTTGCGAAAATGGCTTCAAGAACAGAAAGAGTTGCGGCGATAGACAGTCATTCCAATATCGGAATAGAGCAGTATCTGCTTGATAAGCATTATCAGAGAAAGCACGGGAAAAATGCTTATTACGGTCAGAAGTAAATAAAATGTTAAAGACCTTTCCTATTATCAGGAAAGGTCTTTTTAATGCAAAAGTATTTATTATCTTTTTATATCATCCCACGCAACGCCGTTTATGTGGAACAGTTCATCAAATTCATATCTGTCGACTTCATCCTTGGAATGACTCGGATACCATACCTGTGCAAAGAAGGGGTTTGTTTTTGCAATGGAGTTGTATTGCCATGACTTTTGCGGAATAAAGCATTCAGGGCACCAGTGACCGCCAAGAAGAATAAGGGCGGGACTTGCTTCAAATTCAGCACCGCAATGACCGCATTTCCACTTTAATTTTGTAGCCATATCACCTTTTACCATTGTATCGGAAAGGCATTCACCGCCGCGGAATTTAGCTGCTATTTTCATATCTTCAATATCAAGCTCAGCTTCCGCCTTGCTTTCATCATATCCGTGATCAAGCTTGAATTTTTCAGCAGCAGATGTTTGTTTATCAAAAGTCATTATTTCATAATTTTCCCACTTTTTAGGGATTTTTTCCCATGCTTCCTTAGAACCGAAAAAGGCACAGATACGTGTTTCATTATTTTGTTTTATCCAGTCAAGTGTTCCGAAATTCGGTGTTGAAGCTACCGCTTTCATAAATGGCTTTGCAAAAAATGCAACAATATCCTTTGGAATGTATCCTGCAAATTTAAAATGCAGCTCAAGCTGATCCTTAAGACGCTGGAAATAGTCTTTTATCGGAACATTTTCACGGAAGTGGAGATATTCTTCAAGCTTGTCACTGTCTGCAAAAAAGTGACCGTGAAAATTGTGTGTTATAAACCAGTTCGGATTAAAGAGCTTTTCCGGCTTTGAAAGTCCGAGTGTATCAAGAAGAATGCACATAAATTCATAATTGGAAATTCTGTATTCTTCACCTGAGCCTATATTATAAAAGTGATTCCAGAAGTCATCGCCGAGATTACCTTCGGCATCCTCGGTTACAAGGTTGCACATAATCTTGCCTGAATCCTCAAGTGTGCACCATTCAAGTACACCGTTAAGAGGAATGTGATACATAATAGGATCAAGATTGTTAAGTATGCTTGGGTAAAGAATTCCGGTCTGTCTTAATACAACCCAGTTTTTAATTCCGCTTTCAACAAATATACGCTCTGCAACTGTTTTTGAAATTGCATAATGATCATAAATTGAAATTTTAATAGGGTCACCGCATCGGCCCCAGTGAATAGGGTAATTTCGTCCGCCTGTTTGTGCTACCGTGCCTATGTAGCAAACCTTTATTTCATCAGCATTCGGCTGAGCCATAACAGCCTTGCAGATGTTTTCAGCTGCACCGATGTTTGTTTTCTGTGTAAGATAGGGTTTCCAGTCTGCGGCAGGTGAAACAAGTCCTCCGATATGCAGTACATAATCTGCACCTGTTACACCTTCAAGAATTGCATTATAGTCAAGAAAATCACCCCATACAACCTGAACGTTCGGTCTTCCCATATAAGGAGCTAATTTTTCTTCATTTTTAGCACCTTTTCGTGCAAGTATTCTGAGATTAATTTTATTCGGCTTTTTCAGGATTTCCTGAACTGCTGCCCAGCCCATATTTCCTGTTGCGCCTGTAAGAAATACCGTTTTTCTTGCCATTTATTACACCT
>CAJTMQ010000073.1 GCA_910577215.1 uncultured Eubacterium sp.
ATTTAATATAGTAAGACTGCTTTATTCAGATAATTTTTCCGAATACATTTTATCAAAGTAAGCGTTATAACCGCCTGAGACAGTATTTTTCAGCCAATCCCTGTTATTCAGATACCATTCAATCGTTTTTCTGATTCCGTTTTGAAATTCTGTTTTCGGCTTCCAGCCAAGCTCATTCTGAATTTTTGAGGAATCAATTGCATATCTTCTGTCATGCCCGGGTCTGTCCGCTATATAAGAAACAAGCGTCTCCGGCCTTCCAAGCTGATTTAGAATTACTTTGATTACCTCAATGTTGCTTTGTTCATTGTGACCGCCTATATTATAAACTTCACCGGTTTTTCCTTTACGCATAACAAGGTCAATTGCCGAACAATGATCCTCAACAAAGAGCCAGTCACGCACATTTTCTCCGTTTCCGTAAACGGGGATTTTTTTATTTTCAAGGGCACGGTTAATCGCAAGGGGTATCAGTTTTTCAGGGAACTGATAAAAACCGTAATTATTTGAGC
This sequence comes from uncultured Eubacterium sp., assembly GCA_910577215.1. GTDB lineage: Bacteria > Bacillota > Clostridia > Oscillospirales > Acutalibacteraceae > Eubacterium_R. The sequence continues at coordinate 513 of CAJTMQ010000073.1, forward strand.
ATCTTGTTATGGTAACGGGCAAACCAAAAGTTTTAAAATATGAAAGAGCAATCAAATCCGCACTTGCCTTCGACGCCGAATACGGTGATGAAGCGTTAAGCCCCGTGCATTCCGTAAAAAACAAATCAGTTCTGTCAATCGGCAGATCACCGTAAACCTCATCTGTGGAAACCTGATGAAATCTTTTCACATTATACTTCCGGCAAGCATCCATAAGCACCTGAGTGCCTATAACATTGGTTTTCAGAAATACACTTAAATCATCAATTGAACGGTCAACATGTGTTTCGGCAGCAAAGTTAACAACAATATCCGGATGTTCTTCACCGAATATGCTTTCAACCGCTTCCTTATCGGATATATCAGCCTTTATGAAACGGAAGTTGCTATTATTCATAACAGATTTGAGCGTTGCAATATTGCCTGCATATGAAAGCTTATCAACACAGACAATTCTGTCCTCAGGATGGTTTTCAAACTGAAAAAATATAAAATTTGAGCCGATAAAGCCCGCTCCTCCTGTTACAATTACAGTCACAATCATCCCTCCGTTATTGAATAAATATAAACTATTGTTGATAAAAATTATATAATCTGCAAATATTAAAGTCAATCAAGTATATGTGCTGTCTTAATATATATGTTATTATTTCAAATTAATAAATCGTGACCATTTTTTATTTGATAAAAATGCGGATAAAGCCGTGATGAATGCAGCTGCAATCCATATGATCACAACGGCATTCCAGCCCGCCTTCTGTGATACGGCACCGAAACCATATGACGATACGGCACATCCTATATGAGCCGCAGAATTCAGCACACCGCTTACACCTGAAGTGCAGGAGCATTTTGAAAAGCGAACAGGCACAAGCGATATAATAAGATAGTTAAGGGCATACATTATTGATGTTGTAAGAGCAAGCAAAACAATCATAATGTAAACAGGCAGCTTACTCATAAACATTATAGCCGGCATAGGAGCAAGAGCAATAAGACCTATCACACCGGCTGTTTTCATCTCATTTTCACCAAGCTTTTTATAAAGCGGCACCACTGCATATGCACCAAATGAATTAAATATGGGCAGTACGATTGTTATAAACACGGAAAAAGACGGAGAAACACCGTATGTTTCCGTAATCATGGTAGGCACCCAGTTCGCAATCCCGTCACGCATCATTCCGTGCAGGAATGACGGTATCATAATAATAAACAGCCCGCTGGCCAGTGCAAGAGAAAAAAGCCCCGTTTACCGTTATCATCATTTTTATCCGTAATTTCAGCAGTGCATATTCTTCTTTTAACAATATCCTTTTTGGAATAAAGATAAACTGAAAAAACAAATAATGCAGCTAAAAAAATACATATACTTCCGCAAACAAAAACATAATGCCACTTAAAATATTTTATTATGAGTGTTGAAGCAAGGTATGCACAAACAGTACCGACCGGCAGGGACAATGAAATATCAAGAATGGCCCTTTTTTTCAGCTTTTTATTTATCATTTCCGAATATATACGCAATATCGGTGACCATAGCATGGACTGAAAAAAGCCGTTTGCTGCCCAAATGATAATCATTGCTGTTAAACTGCCTGCAAACGGCATCAGAAAGCAACAAATTCCGCCCATTACAGCACCGAATAATATCATTGAAAACGGATTAACCCTATCGCCTGTTATTCCGCTTATAAGCTGCCCTATCCCATAGCAGATAAAAAAGGCAGTGCCAACCAGTCCTATCTCTCCTTTGCTGAAAACACCCTCACTTACAATTGATGCAATCGTTGCCGCATAGCAGGTTCTTGTAAAATAAGAGCCTGCATAAACAAGCCAGAGTGCTATAACAATTATTCTGCTTTTTTATAGTCATTCAAAATATAATTTGTCATAAGTTAAAATTCTCATTTGGTTTAGATAATGCAAGAAATGTCGTTCTGTCCTCAATTTTTTGTGTTCCGTGTCTTATTGAATGACCTCCGTGGTCAGATGCAATAAGAACAAGCCAATCCTCTTCTTCATACGACGGTCTTCTTTTAATTTCATCAAGCAGTACATATGATAATCTGTCAAGATTACAGATGCCTGACACATATCTGTAGTTCTTATCATCAAAGCCTGTTCCGTGACCGTTTGAATCGGGATTTTCATAAATACCGAAAATGAAGTCATCATCACTTTTAATCCGTTCAAGCAAATCACTATGAAGCTCACTGTCAAGCTCAAATTTATAGTAATACTGCGAAAGATTATTTTTCTGTGCAAATTCAATTTCTTTAAGATACGTATTGTCAAAATGAACAGGCCATATCACGCTGAATGAAGTTGTATAGCCCTTCAGTGCAAGCGTTTTCATTGCAGTAGGATAGCTTTCATCAAGGCTCCACTCAATGCCGTAACGCCATTCTTTTTTCATCCATTTACCGCAGATTGCAGATGCCCATCCCTGTGCGGTGCTTGTTTCCTGCGGTGAGTCTTCCTCTCCGCCTGCATATGTTACATATAAGCCGCCGGAGGTTTTCAGTGATGAAACTGCGCTGAATATATTGGTGTCATTATACCCGCTGATTTTTTCGTCATTGCTTTTTAAAAGGTATTTCATAGCGTCAGCACGGCAGCCGTCCCAACCGATAAAAAGGCATTTCGGAACTCTTTCAGTCGTTTCAAAATGCTTTAATATGATTGTGTTAATCACCGTCTGAGGCAATTTTGTTTCATATGTATTATCAAAAATCCCTTTTGCATTAACTGCCTTAATATATTTTTCATTACCGAAACCAAACATATTTACACCTGATTTACCTTTTCATTTATTATGAAATGCAAAATTACAGTTTTTTAATATAAACCCTTATTTTCATCCGTACGTCTAATATGATCCCTTCATTTGCAGCACTATAATTATACTTTATACATATGCCGTTATCAAGCATAATTATAAGCAAGTATGACAAATTGTGCTGAAAAAGCAACAAAAAAGCCCCTCAATCTCAATTAAGAGAAAGAGGGGCTATAATTATACCTTATTCAATTTTATAAACCGCCTGCATAGGCAACAAAGCCGCATTTGAAGTTTGATGTGCCGTCTATCTTATAAAGCACAAGATACATTCCGTCAATCCTGCCGAGGCAAGTGCAGCTTTCTTTGGGACTGAGTGTTCCGACAGTGGTTTTCTTTGCCGTATCGGCATAAACAATTTCCTTGGTTGAGCCATTGGTCCACGTTTTGCCTGTCTTTGGCACAGTAGTTACACCGCCTGCATATCTTACGAAGCCAACCTTATGATTTGACGTGCCGTCAAGATCATAAACAACAACATAACTGTCACCTGACTTTCCATAGCACTGTGCGGCTTCCTTTGCAGAAAGTGAGCCGAGCTCTTCCTTGAGGTTGTTCATCATAAAAACAGTTTCCTTAGTGCTGCCATTCTGCCACTTGATGGGTGAAGGATAGCTGCCGCTGCCTGAGCCTGATACATCAGACCAATCAATATAGCTGTTCGGATCAAGCAGGTTTTTGTTGTATGCCCACGTTTTGGAATTCTGCACTTCAATATGAAGATGAGGACCGCTTGAATTACCTGTGCTGCCCATTGCGCCGATTGTATCACCCTTTTTAATGGAGTTTCCGACCTTCAGTGCACTTTTATCCTTCATATGAGCCATAAGGATTGATTTTCCGTCCGTGGTTGTGATAACCACCATATTTCCGTAGCTTGTGTTGTATTCGTTTCTCTGAACGGTGCCGTCTGCCGGAGATACAAGAGCAGTGTTTGAACAGATTCGGTCAACACCTGTGTGATACCCTGCTGCCCAGCTGCCCTTTTTCTTGAATGCGGTAGTCTGTGTGGAAGATGCTTTGAATGGTGAACGATACATATTTATTCCTCCCCTGCTTTTGCAGGCGACTGCAAATTCATGATTGCTGCAAGTCCTGCTGACGAAGCAGAAATTGCAAGACCGATTAATGCAGTTTTTACAACATCCCTATCACCCGTGAAATCCACACCGGCAATATTAACAATTACATAGCCTGCTGCAGTCTGAACAAAGGTTTTTATCATTCTTTTTAACGTTTCCTTAGTAAATTTGAATTTCATAATAATGACCTCCCAAAAATCATATATAAAAGCAGTGCTGTTGTGCACTGCTGATTTATTTCTCCAGATTTATAATTCTATGATTTATTGCTTTGATTTGTTCCTCCACAACAGGCATACGTCTTGCAAAATTGTTATGTTCCCTTACCTCTCTTGTGAGCTCTTCAAGCTTTTCATTCTGGTTTCTGTTCAGATTGATCAGTGCTTTCCAATAATCGCTCTCCACGATTGTCACCTGTGATGCCTGTTCCATCTTCGCTATCATATCGTTGGCTGTAGCTTTCGGCGGTGCATTTTTCTGTTTCAATTCTTCGTAATTCAAACTCAAGTTCCATTTTCTCCTTTCTGTATTTTTCCTGGTGCAGTTTAATATCACGGCATTTCATTCCGTTCGGACAGGTGTAAGTGATATACTTTCTCTCGTCTGTCCACAAAACCTGATAGCCGTTTCTTTTCATTTCATCTATAAATTCTTGCTTTGTTTTTGCTCTTTTCATTACATTATCAATGGTAAACATCAAAGCAAATTTCCAGCTTTCGCCTTTCATTGCCATACGATATTCGCCGTCTGACAAGCGTTTTTCTTTTGTTTTTGTGTATGGCTTTAATGGCGTAACATCGTATTTGGCACATATTTCATCATTTAGTTTTCTCAAAGATTTCAATGTGTTCGGGTTCTGCCTTAGCTTTTTCCCTGTTTCAAAGCTGACGGAATTGATAATGAAATGCGTGTGTATATGATTCCTGTCGCAATGTGTTGTAACTAATATTTCGTGTCCCTGCCAAGCTTTCTCGGCAAATTCTAAAGCAATCTTGTGTGCTTTATCATAATCCACATTGTCTTTCGGCGAGAACGACTGAACATACTGATAAAAATATCTGCCGTTATCTGCATTGTTTGCAAGTTTGGTTGTCATGAATTCCCTGTAAGCATTCAAGCCGTTGCAGTTAATCCCTGATACATATCTTTGTCCTGTTTGACTGTCAACGGTCTTGCATTTTTGCAAACAGTAATCAATAGAACCTTTCATTGCAGATGCATTCTGCTTTTCATTTTTAATGAATCTGACTATCGGCATTGGCTATTTCAAACACCTTTTCATAAATTTTGTTCTGCATATCAAGAACCTCATCAAAGTTTACAGAGTACACTGCACCACTGTTCACCTTTACGGCAATCTGATTGATGTTGTTACCGATACGCTTTAACTGTGTAATAACAGGTCTTAAATCTTCAGGTGTTTTAATGACAGTATTATCTGCACAGGCAATGATAAAATCTGTTGTACTCATTTTTGCTTTTCTGGATTTTGCAATGATTTTCTTTTTCTCACTGTCAGTAAGTCTGATTGTGAGTGTTTTATCTCTTCTTCTGTTTTCCGTTTTTTTTACCTCCATATTCAAAAAGTGGGTCCGGGCTTCTGCCCGGTTATTGGGTGTCCGGACATCCGGACGCTCTGCATTGCCCCGGACAAGTCCGGGATTAATACAGAAAAACATATACTTCAATCATATAAATTTCACCTCCTGGTTTTCTCTAAAATCAATTTTTATTTTAAATTGATTAAGTTGCTGAACTAATGATAAAAAGCCATTATACCGTTCCACATTTATTACAATATGCTTCACAATAAAACAGAAGAGGTCAAACAGAAACATCAGATTAAAATGATTATTGAAATCTATGTTCTGTTCAACCCCTCCATATATAAGGACACTAAAATGCGTTTTGTAAACCAAATTTATAAAATTTTTCAAAAATATTTTACATAGAAAAAGGAACCCATGTTGCCATGAGTTCCTTAAGCTTTTTGATGACACGATTATGCCGTTTCGATACAGCCATTTTGCTGATTCCAAAGTACTGCCCGATTTGTTCCATACTCCAATCCTCATAATAGTACAGTTCAATCAATGTCTGTTCATCCGAACTGAGCATTTGCAGTGCACTTTGCAATTTTTCCAATTCTATTTTATGAATAACTTCTAGGTAAGTTTCGTCAGTAATAATAGGCACTCGCTGTGAGCCAATGCAGTCCTGTTCAAAAGTTCCTTTACTAAGGTGCCGCCTGTCACTGCGGTCTTGTGCCTGCTGACGCCTCCTGTCCTGTTCAAGATATTCATAAACTTCTTTGGAAACATCTACTTCAATGCAATCGTCATCATATTCAATTGTGGTTTTAACCAAACCTTGCCTTTCCGTCAGAAAAGCGGTAAGCGTGGCATAGCCGAAACAGTACCACAGCTGTCAATTCCTCAGCGTTTCGCTATTATTGTTAGGATTGCAATGGCGGCAGCCAAGAAATCTAAGGTTGATCTTTTACAACCTCACCGACTATTTTATTTCATTAGTACAGACTAATGATGAGTTAATTATATTCTTTATTTTACGCTTGTCAATACTTTCGACATAACAGTCCAAATTATGACATAATTTAAACACTAAAAAACAATAACGTTAAATAATTCAATAATACTATTAATTCACGTAATCGCATTTATTTTTTATTATTTCGTTTTTCGTATGTAGTAACAGCATTAACCGGACTTGTGTTAATTTTTGGTTTTGCGCTTTCTGTTAATGATGTTGGTATCGGCTTAGTTATAACAACTTTTTTATTATTTGCTTTGCTCATCTTTTTTCTTCTCCATTTCCGCCGTTTCTTGTTTCGGTTGTTGGTACAGGTTGTGTTATTGGTGGATCTCCATATACTTTTATCATAAAATAAACCTCCT
>CAJTMQ010000074.1 GCA_910577215.1 uncultured Eubacterium sp.
TTATTGATTTTAGCTACTATATTTATTATAATAAAATAGTAATTTAAGGAGGATTAAAATATGTCTGCAGATAAAAAGGCGGCTCTTGATTCCGCAATAAAGCAAATTGAAAAATTATATGGCAAAAACGCAGTTATGCGTCTTGGCGAAAACAGCAGATTAAATGTTGAGGCTATCTCAACCGGTTCATTGACACTTGATATTGCAACAGGTATCAATGGTCTGCCAAAAGGAAGAATTGTTGAAATTTACGGACCTGAATCTTCAGGTAAAACAACTCTTGCACTTCACTGTATTGCTGAAGCACAGAAGAAAGGCGGCGAAGCTGCATTTGTTGATGCAGAGCACGCACTTGATCCTGTATATGCTCAGAATCTTGGTGTAGATATTGACTCACTTCTCGTATCTCAGCCGGATTACGGTGAGCAGGCTCTTGAAATCACAGAACAGCTTGTTCGCTCTAATGCTGTTGATATTATTGTTGTTGACTCTGTAGCAGCACTTGTTCCGCGTTCTGAAATTGACGGTGATATGGGTGACTCTCACGTAGGTCTTCATGCCAGACTTATGAGTCAGGCGCTCCGTAAGCTTACAGGTGCTATAAATAAAAGCAATTGCCTTATCATATTTATTAACCAGCTTCGTGAGAAGGTTGGCGTTATGTACGGTAATCCGGAGGTTACAACAGGTGGACGTGCGCTCAAATTCTATTCATCAATGAGAATTGATGTAAGACGAGTTGAGGGTATTAAGGGCACAGGTTCCGAATTTGTAGGTAACAGAACAAAAGCTAAAATTGTTAAGAATAAGCTTGCACCTCCGTTCAAGCAGGCTGAATTTGATATTATGTACGGAACAGGTATCAGCAAAGATGGAGAAATTGTTGATATGGCTGTTGAATACGGCATAATTAAAAAGAGCGGATCTTGGTTCTCATACGGCGAGGAAAGACTTGGTCAAGGAAGAGATAAGGTTAAGGATTTGATTAAAAATGATCCTGAATTCTTAGCATCACTTGAAAAGCAGATTAAAGAAAAACTTGCTGAAATTCAGGAATCCTCTAATCATAAATATCAGGCAAAAGCAGTTCCTAAAGCTGCACTTGATGAAGAGCCTGCACAAGCTCCTGCTAAGCAAACAAGAGCAGCTGCAAGAGCTAAACTCGATATTGCCGTTGAAGATGACGAAGACTAATGATAATTAAAGCACAAAAGGGCAGGGGGAGTAAAATCCACCTGCTTCTTGATGATGAATACAGGATTACCACTGATGTTGATTTCTGGGCTGAGAATTTTATTAAGGACGGAACGGATATTGATGATGAGGAATGGGAAAATCTTGTAACAAAAATAAATTACAGAAAATCATTTAATAAATGTGCAGATTTGCTTTCAAGACGTGACCATTCAGTTAAAGAGCTGAAAGAAAAACTGCTGCGAACAGTTGATGAGGCTTCTGCTGATAAAGCTATTGAGCGTTTTTTAGAACTTGGCTATCTTGATGATGAAAAATTTGCCAAAGCTCTTGCAAAGCATCTTTATGAGGTTAAGAATTATTCCGATAATCATGTAAGGCAGGAGCTTTATAAACGCGGAATCAGCAGAGAAATTGTTTATGATATTATTGATAATTCAGAAATTGATTCGATTGAAACAATAATAAATCTTGTAATCAAAAAATACTATAATAAGCTGAATGCAGAAAACGGAAAAGAAAAGGTTGTTGCAGCATTGATGCGTAAGGGCTTCTCTTACGGAGATATTAAAACGGCACTGCACAGGATAGAGAATAAGGATTATGTTTAAGGTTGGAATGATTTCGCTTGGCTGCCCCAAAAATCAGGTAGACGGTGAAATGATGCTTAGTAAACTGAATAAAAACGGTTTTCAGATTGTTGCAGATATTGAAGATTCGGATGTAATGGTGATTAACACCTGCGGTTTTATTGAAAGTGCAAAAACAGAAGCGATTGAAACGATTCTTGAGGTTGCGGAATATAAAAAAGCGGGATTAATCAGTGCGGTTGTTGTTACAGGCTGCCTGGCAGAGCGTTATCAGGATGAAATATTGAAGGAAATTCCTGAGGTCGATGCAGTTATAGGAATCGGTGCCGATGCTGATATCGTTAAAACCTGCCGGAAGGCTTTGGTTGGCGTTAAAACATCAAATTACCCGGATAAATGTTACTTGCCTCTTGATGATGAAAGGCTTGTTTCTACGCCTTCACATTGGGCATATTTAAAACTTTCCGATGGTTGTGACAACAGATGCTCATATTGTGCAATTCCTTTAATCAGAGGCGGTTACAGAGAACGTGCAATAGAAAGTATTTTAAATGAAGCCAAGATGCTTGCCGCAAATGGGGTTAAGGAGCTTATTTTGATTGCTCAGGATACAACCAAATACGGCAAATCAATCTACAAAGAATATAAACTTGCCGAGCTTTTAAAGCAGTTATGTAAAATAAACGGAATAGAATGGATAAGAATTTTTTATTGCTATCCTGACAGAGTTACCGATGAGTTAATTGATGTTATTGCTGCAGAGAAAAAAATCTGTTCTTACATTGATATTCCGCTTCAGCACTGTAATGGTGAAATTCTTAAATCAATGAACAGATTCGGCAGCTATGATTCTTTAAAAGAGCTTCTGTTAAAAATGAAAAATAAAATTCCGAATCTTTCACTTCGAACAACCTTTATGGTTGGTTTTCCGGGTGAAACTGAGGAGCAGTTTGAAGAACTCTGCAGATTTGTTAAAGACATAAAGTTTGATAAAATGGGCTGCTTTGCTTATTCAGCCGAGGAAGATACACCTGCTTTTGAATTTGATAATCAGATAGATGAAGATATTAAAATGAAACGTGCTGATGTATTGATGGATATTCAGTATACGATTACTGAAGAGGCTAATCAAAGCAGAGTCGGCAACACATATAAAGTTATTGTTGATGAAAAAGATGGTGATAAATATATCGGCAGAAGCTATCTTGACTCGCCGGAAATAGACAGCGGCATTATTTTTACATCTGACACCGAAATTCCGATTGGAAGCTTTGTTGATGTTAGAATAACAGATTATGATGGATATGATTTGATAGGAGAAAGAGAATAATGAATTTGCCTAATAAAATTACTATATTCAGGATGATAACAGTGCCTGTTCTTCTTGCAGCAGCGCTTATTGATTTTCCATATCACTGGTGTGTTACGCTTGTTGTATATTTCCTTGGATGTGTAAGTGATACAGTTGACGGAAATATCGCAAGAAAAAGAAAGCTTGTAACAGATTTCGGTAAGCTTATGGATCCGCTTGCAGATAAATCACTTGTTATGACAGCATTTATCATTATGGTTAAGCTCGGTTACTGTGATGTTGTTTGCTTTTCATTAATGCTTTCGCGCGAATTTCTTGTAAGCGGTGTTCGTATGATTGCTTCTACAAAGGGTAAAGTAATAGCCGCTAATAAATTCGGAAAGGCTAAAACATTCCTTCAGATGGCATCTACAGGTCTTATTTTCCTTTGCCTTGCATTTTCGGAAGGCTTTACAATCAATTTTGATGTACTTCATATCGTTGCTGAGGTTTTCTTCTGGGTTGCCTGTGTTGTTTCTGTACTGTCAGGAATTAAATACACTAAGGATGGATGGTTCTTAATTGAAACAAAATAACAAATTATAGTTGCAAAATTCAGTTTTTTTGCTATAATGATATTGTATTAATATTTATAAAGACGTTGATCGAGAGAAGTAGGGGATCATTCTTTTTTCAGAGAGTGGGCAGAATGCTGAAATGCCCATATTAAGAATTCTTTGAAATGCACTCGTGAGTTCCGCAAAGGAAATAATAGTATTTTGCGGCGGTAAGCACCGTTATCGGCAAAGCTGTTGAAATGCAGTTGAGTGTAAACAAGAGTGGAACCGCAATATTATTGCCTCTGTCGATTAAGACAGAGGTTTTATTTTTTATAAACAATTAATAAGGAGGATTTTATGTTTAAAGATTTTAAAGAATCCATTAAGAGTTTTATGGACCATGATCCTGCTGCAAGAAGTCCTATTGAAATAGTTTTGCTTTATCCCGGTTTTAAGGCACTCAGAAGTCATAAAAAGGCAAAGTGGTTTTTAAATCATAATATGCCGTTTATGGCAAGGCTTATAAGCCAGAGAAGTGCTCACAAAACAGGAATAGAGATTCATCCCGGTGCAACAATCGGCAGAAGAGTCTGCATCGATCACGGGCATGGAATTGTTATCGGAGAAACAACCGAAATCGGCGATGATGTTATGATTTATCAGGGTGTAACCTTGGGCGGAACGGGTAAAGATATAGGTAAAAGACATCCCACAATTGAAAGTGGTGTTATGATTGGTGCAGGTGCTAAGGTGCTCGGACCGATAACAGTAGGCAAAAATGCTAAGATTGCCGCCGGTGCGGTTGTGGTTAAGGATATTGAGCCGAATTGTACGGTTGTAGGTGTTCCCGGTGCAGTTGTCAGAATTGACGGCGAAAGAGTGGATGACCTTGATCAGATTAACATTCCTGATCCTATAATGGCTGCTATAAGGAATAACAGTGGTGAAATTGAAGAACTGAAAAAGAAAATCAAAGAATTGGAGGAAGGTAAATAATGAAAATATTTAATACAATGTCCCGCACAAAAGAAGAATTTGTTCCTGTTGATGAAAATGAGGTTAAAATTTATGCCTGCGGTCCTACTGTTTATAATTTTATTCATATAGGAAACGCAAGACCGCTCTGTGTATTTGATGTTTTACGAAGATATATGGAATATAAGGGCTACAATGTTAAATTCGTTCAGAATTTTACGGATATTGATGATAAAATTATTAACCGTGCAAACGAAGAGGGAATCACCTTTGAGGAAGTTTCAAAAAAGTACATTGAGGAATTCTGGATTGATGCGCACGGTCTGAATTTCAAGGATGCTACCGTTCATCCAAAAGCCACAGAAAATATTGATGAAATCATTGATATTATAAAAACTCTTGAAGAAAAGGGTTATGCATATGCTGTTAACGGAGATGTTTATTTCAGAACACTTAAGTTTGATGAATACGGCAAGCTGTCACATCAGCCTATTGAGGATTTGGTAAGCGGTGCAAGAATTGCCGTTGGAGAAATTAAGGAAAATCCGCTTGATTTTGCATTGTGGAAAGGTGCCAAGGAAGGCGAACCTTATTGGGAGTCACCTTGGGGAAAGGGCAGACCCGGCTGGCATATTGAATGCTCTGCAATGAACAGAAAATACCTTGGCAAAACGATTGATATTCACTGCGGCGGCAAGGATCTTGTTTTCCCGCACCATGAAAATGAGGTTGCACAAAGTGAATGTGCAAACGGATGCACCTTTTCAAAGTACTGGATGCACAATGGCTATATCAATGTTGATAATGTAAAGATGAGCAAATCACTCGGAAACTTTAAAACAGTTCGCGAAATTGCAAATGTTTACGGCTATGAGGTAATCAGATATTTCCTTATTTCTTCTCATTACCGTTCACCAATCAATTATAGCCTTGATATTATAGAACAGTGCAAATCTGCACTTGAAAGGCTTTATACCTGCCGTGACAGCCTTGATTTTACAATTAAGAATGCAGCTTCGGAAGCATCAGATAATGATGAAGCAATGGTTGCAGAGCTTGCCGAAAGACGAAATCAGTTTATTTCTGCAATGGATGATGACCTTAATACTGCTGACGGTATTGCCTCTTTATTTGACCTTACAAAGGATATTAATACGAAAATAATTGATAAGCCTGTTTCAAAGGCTGTTGCTGAATATGCAGCAAAGCTTTATGATGAGTTGTGCGGTGTTTTGGGACTTCTTTACAACAGAAAGGGAAAAGACCTTGATTCTGAGGTTGAAGAGCTTATACAGAAACGTCAGGATGCAAGAAAGAATAAGGATTGGACAACTGCAGATAAGATTCGTGATGATTTAAAAGCTATGGGTATTATTTTAAAAGATACACCTCAGGGTGTTACGTGGACTAAGGAATAATATACGATATTATAATGCTGTAATAAAAAAGACGGTTTAAAAACCGTCTTTTTCTTATGTTGTAAAGTAAAACTCAACACCATTGTGTCTGTTTACAAAACCGTATTTATAATTGTGCAGTTCAAGAATCTGTTTGCAGATTGCAAGCCCCATGCCTGTAGAATTATCATCACGGTTTCTTGACTCATCATCTTTATAAAAAATATCCCAGAGCTTATCCTTATATTCATTTTTTATGCCTTTTCCTTCATTGAAAACAGTTACTTTATAACTGTTGGATTCATTATAAAGCTTAATATCAACAGCATTTCCGTTTTCAGTGTGTTTGATTGCATTTGAAATATAGTTATCAACAACAAGTGAAATTAAATCTTTATTGCATTTCATTTTTGCTGATGTGCAGTTAATGTGCTTTTTCAATTTAATATTTTTAGCTTCCATAAGCGGTGTATATTTTTCAATTTCATTATTGATTATGTCAATTAAATCACATCTTTCTTTTGCTATGCTTTCAGTTGAAGCAAGTCTGTTGTATTGAAGCAATGTTGCAACAAGCTTGTTCATTCTGAGGGATTCATTATAGATTGATTTTACATATTCCGAATTTTTTTCGGGTGCAATATTTTCCATAATGCATTCACACTGATTTTCAATGATCGCAAGCGGCGTTTTGAGTTCGTGTGCTGCCGCACTTGTAAAAGCAATTTTGGCTTCATCAAGTTTTTTAGCTTTTTTCAGTATTTTACATAATGTAATTACAACTATAAAATAGAATATTAAAAAAAGAAAAGTTAAATTAACTAAGTAGCTTTTAAAGTTTGATGATCTTAGTGTTTCGATATTAGGATGCATAAAAGTTGATATACAGTAAACATATTCGCCGTCGGCAAGCGGAACATAACCTGTTTGCAGTGTTTCTTCTCCTCCATAATAGCCTCCGCCACTGCCTTTTTTGAATAATGTTTCAATTTCATTTTTATTAATTAAAATTTTTTTATTTAGTTCATTATAGATTTTGTGTTCATAAGCGTTTTTATCTATATCAATT
>CAJTMQ010000075.1 GCA_910577215.1 uncultured Eubacterium sp.
CATTGAAAGCAGCAGGGAAATCAGTGCTGAAAGTGTGAAAAGCATTGTTTCAAACAGTAAAATCCATATAAAGCTGCCTGAAAAAAGTGATGTAAAAATAGACGAAAGAAGAATGCAAACAGTGTTCATAATTCCGTATATCACAAGTCTTGCCGAAAAAACTGCACTTGCTCTGTACAACATTGAGCTTTCAAGCTCTCTTGTTCCCGAATTGAACTGGCTTAAAATATCAGGCACTGCAAATGCGGAAAGCAACGGAGTAAAAAGACTTATAAGCAGAATGAGCTGAATCTGATTTAACGCCGCTGCACAAACAGGAACCGTAATCATAAATAACAGGCACATCACGGGATACAGCGGTTTGATGTAGTGGAGCTGATTCAGAATAAATTCTTTAATACTCATTGGAACAAAATGTGTTTCTGCCGCAGAAGCGGACATTTCAATGGCTTTTTTCTTTGCCTTTTCATCAATTTCAATTTTATAAGACGCAAGGTGTTTTTGTAATTCTTTATCTGTCATTTTCCCACTCCTTTGCAAAAGATTTTTTTGCCCTGCCGAGTCTTGTTTTTATCGTTGTAACAGGCAGGGAAAGGCAGGAGGCTATTTCACGCGGTTTCATATTGTGATAATACCGAAGAATAAGCACATCCTTTTGATTTTGGGGAAGAGAAGAAAGAATACTTGTTACTTTTCTGCCTTCCTCGTCTGCTTCAACGGTTTGCTGAGGGTCTTTTGTGTAATTCTCAGCAGAATTCGGCAGGGCATCAAGCGGAAGAGAAGCCTTTGTTTGCCTGTAATAATCATTGCAGCAGTTAATTGCAATTTTAAAAAGGTAAGCGCGCATATTGCCTTTTTCCCTATAGGTATTAACTGAACGAGCAAATTTTATAAAGGCATTCTGGCATATATCCTTTGCATCATCCTCGTTGCCGCAGCGTCTGCAAATAAAGATATATATTTCATCGTAATGCTTTTGTGCGGCGGCTTCTATAAACTCTTTGCCTGCTTCGGATATTTTTTTATTTATTGCCAACTTCTCTCACCCCTTTCACTTATATAACGCAGGTTTTCTGAAAAAGTATTCACTTTTTGCAAAAAAAGTCTCCCTGTTTTTAGGGAGACTGATTTGCACGGCACGGTTCTCCCGTACCGCAGAGTATTATTTTGTAAAGAATGTTAAGAATGCTTTATATGCCATATAAACATCAATTTTGCTTACTATTTCATAAGGCGCATGCATGGAAAGAACAGGCACACCAACATCTATAGTATCAATATCAAGGTTTGCAACATACATTGCAACGGTTCCGCCGCCGCCTGCATCAACCTTGCCAAGCTCACCGCTCTGCCATAAAACATCATTGCTTTCAAGAAGTGATTTAACCCAGCTTACAAATTCTGCGCTTGCATCACTTGTGCCGGCCTTGCCTCTTGAGCCTGTGTATTTTGTTACGCAAACACCGCCGTTGATGATGCTTGTATTGTTTTTCTCAAAGGCAGATGCCCAGGTTGGGTCATAAGCAGCATTAACATCGGCTGAAAGGCATTTGCTGTTTCTCATAACATCTCTGCCTTCAAAGCCTTCAAGACGAGCCAAATCCTCAATAAAATATTTCATATAGCTTGAGTTAAGACCTGTGTTGCCGTCGCTTCCAACCTCTTCCTTATCGGTGAGCACGGTGATTGCTGTGTACTCAGGTGCTTCGTCAATGTTAAGGATAGCTTCAAAGGCGGGGTAAGCACAAACTCTGTCATCGTGACCGTAGCCGCCTATGAGACTTCTGTCAAAGCCGACATCGTCAACGGTAAAGGCAGGTACAAGCTCTAATTCCGCAGATGTGAAATCGCGCTCAACAATGCCGTATTTTTCATAAAGCAGGTTAAGGATATTAAGCTTAACCTTTTCACTTTCCTTGTCATCCTTAAACGGACGTGAGCCGATAACAACGTTAAGCTCTTCGCCCTTGATAAGCTCGTTCGGTTTTCTTGTGTACTGCTCGATAGCAAGGTGAGGAAGAATATCTGTTATACAGAATTTAGGCTCGCCTGCTTTTTCACCGATGCAGATATCCACAAAGCTTCCGTCATTCTTGCAGATTCTTCCGTGAAGCGAAAGCGGAATGGCCGCCCACTGATATTTTTTTATTCCGCCGTAGTAATGCGTTTTGAAATAAGCAATAGAGCCATCCTCATAAACAGGGCACTGCTTAAGGTCAACCCTTGGTGAATCAATATGAGCGGCAGAAATTCTTACACCCTCATTAATTGGTTTTTTGCCCTTAACGCAAAGCATAATTGCCTTGCCTCTGTTCATAACATAAACCTTTTCTCCTGCTTTAAGCGGATCGCCGAAAGCGTTAAACGGCTTGAAGCCTGCAAGAGCAGCAGTTTCCTCTGCCCATTTTGAAACCTCACGCTCGGTTTTGCAGTTATATAAGAAGGCTTTATATCCCTCACAGAATTCGTCACAGACCTTAAGCTCTTCTGCACTTAATACATCTGTGCCGTTTTCTTTTTTGTAAAAAAGCTTTTCCTTAAGTTCTTTTGCTGTTGTTTCGCTCATAGTATTTCCTCCAATATTTTATTGATTTGATTTTCTATATCTCTGCCGTCATTTATAACGGTAAAATCTGAATTTATTTTGTAGAATTCCTCGTGGTTCTGTGCATTCATTCTTGCCAATGCCTGTTCTTTTGTGATTGTGTCACGCTTCATAATGCGGTTTAATCGGATTTCCTTAGGTGCAAGAACAGCAATGCTTTTGTAACACATTTCGTTTCCCCTGCATTCAAATAAAAGAGGGGCATCAAGCACGCTTGGAAAAACAGAGTCCTTTTTGCAAAGCTCTAAAATTGCGGGGTGAAGAATGGAATTAAGCTTTTCGGTGCTTTCGGGAGAGGAAAAAGCCCTGTCGGCAAGAAGCGGCCTGTTTAAAATTCCGTTTTCTATTATATCATTGCCGAATTGTTCAGCTAAAATCGTAAGATATGGTGAATTTTTTTCGCAAATTTTTCGGGAATAAATATCTGTATCAAGCACATGGAATCCGAGGGACCGGAGATAAGTGCCTATGTATCCCTTTCCGGCACCTGTCTGTCCTGTTAAACCGATTATAAAAGGTTTTTCAAGGTCTATTATGCAAAAAGCGGCAGCGCGGATAAGTCTGTTATAAACTGCCATACCTACTCCGTTTTTATGCGGAATTCTTGCATAAACCTTTTTTGCTCCCATTTCATCAAGCTGCCTTAAAGCGTCAAATAATTCCCTTGCCTGTGAGCAGTCGTCGCTTTCTTTTCCGAAAGTAATCTTCGGAATTGTTATATTATCCTCCTCAAAGCAAAGAGCAAAGGCATCTTTTTTTGAATTAACAAAGGCTTCGTATTTTTCCTTTGAAGCGTTAACAAGCAGTACCCTTGCTTTCGGTGCATAGTGCTTGTATTTCATTCCGGGAGAAGCCGCAACCTCATTTTGCTCCATACCCTCAAGCACCGCTTTTGCAACTTCAACCTTGCCTATAACTTTTTCAAGCATTTCCTTTGTTATTGCGCCCGGTCTTAAAATTGTCGGTATTTCGGTCGCAAGTGTTATAACGGTTGATTCAACACCGAAATCGCAGTCCTCACCGCAGATAATGGCATCAATTTTTCCGTTCATATCATCAATAACGTGCTTTGCCTTTGTGGGGCTCGGCAAGCCGCTTGTGTTTGCACTTGGTGCGGCAATCGGCGTTCCGGCGGCTCTTATCAGTGCACGTGCCGTTTCATTCTGCGGCATACGTACTGCAACGGTATCAAGTCCGCCGCTGACCGTGCTGCCTATCCTTTCGCTTTTCGGCAGAATGATTGTCAGCGGAGCGGGAAAGAATTTATCAATCAAAGCCTTTGCGACAGGCGTAACCTCTTTTACAAGGGGAATGATATCCTCTTTTTCCGCTATGTGAACAATCAGCGGATTGTCACTCGGTCTGCCTTTTGCAATGTAAATTTTTTTTACCGCTTCCTCATTCAGTGCATCTGCTCCCAAGCCGTAAACGGTTTCCGTAGGAAACGCAACCAGACCGCCGCCTTCTATAATTTCACCTGCAAGGGCAATGTCATATTCACTTGTAGATAAAATTTTAGTTTCCATATAAATCAAAAACCTTTCTGCATCCCTTGTTAAGGGGATGTAGTGCACTTTTGTGCAGATGGAGGGATTCCTTTCAATCAATAATCCTCTGCGTCTTCCTTTAACAAGAGAGGCTAAGATTATGGTATTAATATATCTTTACATAAAAAAGAGAATAAATCATTTTCAGATTCTTTTTTTCCATTTATCTATAAGATACAGATTGGATGTCAAAACAAACGCAAAATAGATTATCTATATTGCTTAATTTTAAATCCTTAACATTTTTTAAAAAATTGTAAATTCATCTGATTCATCCCATAAAACAGATTCACAGAGGCTAATACATAGATCAAAATCAAACCATTCTTCTCCAAAAACATTTCTTGATATGTTTTTGAATTGGATATATTGATAATTTTTTGCAGCTTATATATTTTATCTATTATTTCCATAAAATCACCTTATGAAGCGTTGCTATAAAGGAGTGGTTTTATTCCTCGCTTGCTTTCAGCTTTTCAGCAGTATCAGCAGTGATGAGTGCATCTATAAGTTCATCAAGGTCACCATTGAGCATCTGCTCAATTTTATATAATGTAAGGCTGATTCTGTGGTCTGAAATTCTTCCCTGCGGATAGTTGTAGGTGCGGATGCGCTCGCTTCTGTCACCTGTTCCTACCTGTGATTTACGCTCGCCTGCAATTTCGGCATCATGCTTTGCTTTTTCTGCATCATAAAGCCTTGAACGAAGTACCTTCATAGCCTTTTCTTTGTTCTTGTGCTGACTGCGTTCGTCCTGACATTCAACAACCGTGCCTGTAGGCAAATGAGTAATTCTGATAGCAGATGAGGTTTTGTTGATGTGCTGACCGCCCGCACCGCTTGAACGGAAGGTGTCTATCTGCAAATCCTTTTCATTAAGCTCAAAATCAATATCCTCTGCTTCGGGAAGCACGGCAACGGTAACTGTTGATGTGTGAATTCTTCCCTGGCTTTCGGTTTCAGGCACACGCTGCACACGGTGAACACCGCTTTCAAATTTGAAACGGCTGTAGGCGCCGTCTCCCTCAACGGAGAAGCTGATTTCCTTATAACCGCCCAGGCCTGTTTCATTGGCATTCATAATCTCTGTTTTAAAGCCCTTTGCCTCGGCATACATCGAATACATACGGTAAAGTACACCTGCAAAAAGTGCACTTTCCTCACCGCCCGCACCGCCGCGGATTTCTATAATAACGTTTCTGTCATCATTAGGGTCACGCGGAAGAAGAAGAATTTTAAGCTCCTCTGAAATTCGCTCCATATCTTCCTTGCTCTGCTCAAATTCCTCCTTAACCATTTCGGCAAAATCGGAATCCATTCCGCCCTCGTCAAGCATTGCTCTGCTTTCCTCGTTTGTTTCCTTGGCACTTTTGTATTCACGGAATTTTTCAACAACAGGCGTAAGCTGCTTTAACTCTTTCATCAATTTTGTGTATTGCTCCTGATCTGTTACCACTTCAGGCAAACACACCATTTCATTCACTTCTTCAAATCTTTTTTCAACTTCTGTTAATTTATCAAACATTTTTAACACCTTTAATATTTTTTTCTGCTTTAATTCTCGGCACCATAACTTCGTGCCCGCACTTTGTGCATTTCAGCTTGTAATCAACGCCAAGCCTTAATAGCTCAAATTCGTTGCAGCCGCATGGATGCGGCTTTTTCATAATAACAATATCGTGAAGCTGTAAATCCATATAACTCACCTGTTAATACTTATTAATATGCTATATTGTAGCACAATTGCCATTTGTTTACAACATAATTAAAGTTTCGTTTGCATATACATAATTACAACAAGTATTTAAAGAGAGTGATGTTATGAATTTTTACCCGGAGGGGCAGAATGAAAACCTGCAGCGTAAATTTGATACGCTTGATGAGGTTAAAACGGCAATGATGAACGGAAGTGTTATTGAATCACGTGTGCTGCTTTGTGACAGTGAGCATAACCTGCACGTTGATTTGGGCATTATACGCGGAATGATTCCCCGTGAGGAAGGCGCAATCGGGATAGATGACGGCACAACAAGGGATATTGCCCTTATTTCCAAGGTGAATAAGCCTGTTTGTTTTACCATTCTTGGCTTTCAGCGTGATGATTTCGGGAATATCAGTGCAATTCTTTCCAGAAAAGCCGTTCAGCTTGGCTGCAAAAGAAACTTTATAGATAAACTGAATGTGGGTGACATTATAAATGCCAGAGTAACGCACCTTGAAAAATTCGGCGCTTTTATTGATATAGGTGCAGGTATAAATGCACTTATTCCTATTGATATGCTTTCTGTTTCAAGAATCAATCATCCGCGTGAAAGGCTTTATGAGGGCGAAAATATAAGAGTTGTACTCAGAAAAAGAGAGCCTGAAAAGCTAACCTTTTCTTTAAAAGAGCTGCTTGGCACGTGGAAAGAGAATGCAGCGCTGTTTGAACCGGGCGAAACTGTAACAGGTACTGTTCGCAGTATTGAGCCATATGGCGTTTTTGTTGAGCTTATGCCGAATCTTGCCGGTCTTGCAGAGCCTTGCGATTATCTTTTTGAAGGGCAACAGGTTGCGGTTTACATAAAATCAGTATTGCCCGATAAAATGAAAATTAAGCTTGTTATTGTTGAAGCCTTCGGTGAAGCTGAAATGGCAGGTGAGCTTACATATTTTGTAAACGGTGAGCATATAGACCGCTTTGATTATTCAACGCCGAATGCACCAAAGGAAATTTCAACGGTGTTCACGGAATAAATTGAAACACAGAAGCGGAGTTCTCCGTTTCATTAAGCAAATAAAAAATTCAGGGGCGAACACTGTTCGCCCCTGTTTAAGTATTATAAAAAAACAAACCGCCTGAAATCAGACGGTTTAAATGGAGCGGATTACGAGACTCGAACTCGCCACCTCCACCTTGGCAAGGTGGCGCT
>CAJTMQ010000076.1:0-6211 GCA_910577215.1 uncultured Eubacterium sp.
GTTAATACTAAAAGCGGAATTTAAAGCTTTTGTTGCATTTAAAATAACAAAGTGGTAAAATTTTCTTTAAAGACAAAAACGAGGTGGTTACAATGCTGAAAAAAAGAGGAGCAGGTGTGCTTTTTCATATAAGCTCCATGCCGTCACCATATGGTGTAGGTGTTTTCAACAGCAGCACAATAGATTTTATAGATAAACTTCACGATATGGGCTTTACCTACTGGCAGGGGCTTCCGTTTAATCCGATTGATAATTCAAACAGTCCTTACTGCTCACCAAGTGCATTTGCAGGCAATTATCTGTTTATAAATCCCGAAGGTCTGCTTGATATGGGGCTGATTGAAGAATCTGACGTAAAAGAAAATATCTATAACGGATCACCGTATACGGCAAACTATGAATTTGCTGCCGAAAAACGTCTTGCCGCCCTCAAAAAAGCGTATTCAAACATCAATGAAAGTATTTCAGATAAAATCAAATGCTTTGAGTCTGAAAATCCCTGGCTTTCGGATTATGCAGTTTTTATGGCTGTTAAGGAACTTGAAAACGACAAGCCTTGGTGGCAGTGGAGCAAAAATCATTCCCATTATTCCACCTGTATTAAAGAAAAATCATCCTATGAAGGAACTGCATCTTTCTGGAAATTTGTGCAGTATATTTTCTTTAAGCAATGGTTTGAAATAAAAGAATACGCAAACAGCAAAGGTATTGCAGTTATAGGAGATATGCCGATTTATGTTGCGATGGACAGTGTTGACGTTTGGTCCAATCTTCCGCTGTTTCTGATTGATGAAAAAACGCTGAAGGTTGAAAAGGTTGCCGGCGTTCCGCCCGATTATTTCAGTGAAGACGGTCAGCTGTGGGGCAACCCGATATACGATTGGAAGGCAATGAAAAAAGACGGATATAAATGGTGGATTTCCAGGCTATCAACTGCACTTAAAACATATGACGTTGTGAGAATAGACCATTTCCGTGCCTTTGCAAGCTATTGGGAAGTTCCCGCAGATTCCGAAACCGCAAAAACAGGCGAATGGAAGAACGGACCGAAAATGGATTTGTTCAACAAGGTATTTGAAACGTTCCCCGATGCACCGATTATTGCAGAAGACTTAGGCTGCTTCGGTGAGGATGTTGTTAAGCTTCTTGAGGATACAGGCTTCCCCGGAATGAAGGTTGTACAGTTCGGCTTTGACCCGAACTCAGATTCAAGCCATATGCCTCACAATGCCGTTCCCAACAGCATAAATTATATTGGAACACATGACAACAACACCATTTTGGGATGGCTCTGGGAAGCAAGCGAAGAGGAAAGAAAATTTGCACTTGATTATATCGGCTTTGACGGTGATAACTGGGGCGACGGAGGCTATCACAGCAAGAGCTGCCGCAGGGTAATTGAAGCCGTATGGAAAAGTGCATCCAACATTGCAATCATTGCATTTCAGGATATGTGCGGCTTCGGCTCTGACGCAAGAATGAATGTGCCCGGTGTGCCTGATGAAAACTGGCGCTTCCGCACCACACAGGAAACAATAAATAACATTGATTTTAATTATTTCAGGCATATAAATTCAATTTTCAGAAGAATGTATCCTGTTTTTGATTAACAATATTAAAACTCCCTCATAGAATGTTATGAAGTTAACTTCAAATATTCTGTAAAGGAGTTTTTTTAATGGCTGATAACCCAAGCGAAAGACAAATAAATGAAGCAGTCTGCATAGATACAAAGCGAATTTATGATAGCTGTGTTTCAAAAGATTGTTTGGAAGATTTAAGAGTTACATTTTTCTGCCGCAGTCAGCGTTTGATTGATGATGCGGTAACAATTAAATGCCGTGAATGCGAAATCACATCTGTATCTATTGATGTTGAAGAGGTGCCGTTTAACAGAGGCTATTACAGTGTGGATATAACCTTCTATTTCCGCCTGTGCTTTGATACCTATTCAGCACCGTGCACCACACCTGAGGTTGCAGTAGGCTTTACACAGTTCACCAAAAAGTGCATACTTTACGGTTCAGACGGCAATGTAAAAATCTTCACCTCAAACCCTGTCTGTGAAGATCACGACTGCCCTGAAGCACCGCGTTATTCCAACCCTACAGCAAAGGTGCAGGCAGTTGACCCCGTAATTCTTTCAACAGATGTTGTTGATGCGTGCGACTGCAGCATTCCGATCTGCTCTTCTTTCCCGCAGTCTATTTTAAACAATGTATCAGACAGCATTCCGAGTGCAGGCTCGGCAAGAGCAGTGCTTGTTACTCTCGGTCTGTTCAGCATTGTGCAGATGGAACGCGATGTTCAGATGCTTATTCCTGCATATGATTACTGCATTCCTGAAAGAGAATGCTGCTGCAGCACCCAGAATCCTTGCGACACCTTCCAGTCAATAGATTTCCCTGTTGATGAATTTTTCCCTCCCGAAAGAGAAAGTGCTCTGCCCAGCTGCAGCTGTAACAACGGTTCCGACGACGATGACAACGAACCCATCAATGCTTGATAACCAAAAAAAATACCTCTCCTATACGGAGAGGTATGTGTTTTTTATAAGCATTTTATATTTTTTCAAGCTTCGCAAAGTTTGCCATAAGCTTTTTGGTGCCTGCTCTGTCAAAAGCAACCTCAAGCAGATTATCGTTGCCCATAGGCGAAACAGAAAGAATAAGCCCTGTTCCGAATGTTTTATGTCTTACCGTGTCACCGACATTGTATATAACACCTGTGTTACCTGCAGAAGCACTGACCTGACCGAATTTATGTGCAGCAGAGGAGCTTGACCTGTTTGCACCGATTTCCACTCTGCTACCGCTGAATGAGCCTGCTTTTGCTGAAGCAAAGCCGCTTCTCGGAATATATGTATCAATGGTTATATCTTCTGTTACACTTACAGGAATTTCACGGATAAAGCGCGATGCCATATTTCTGTTTGTTGTGCCGTAAAGCATTCTCTGCCGTGCATTTATAAGATAAAGCTTTTCTCTTGCACGTGTAATTCCCACATAGGCAAGGCGGCGTTCCTCCTCCAAATCATCCTCACTGTATATGGATTGATTTCCGGGGAAAATACCCTCCTCCATACCGGGAATGAACACAACGGGAAATTCAAGCCCCTTGGCAGAATGAAGCGTCATAAGCACAACACAGTCATCATCGGCATTATATGAATCAATATCGGATACAAGGGCTACATCCTCAAGGAAATCGGATAATTCAAAATCCTCTTCCTCCTCCTGATATTTGATGAACATGGATGAAAGTTCGTTTATGTTATTCTTTCTGTCCTCTTCTGTTTCAGGATCCTCGGCAAGATAATCAAAGTATTTTGTTTCACTGATGATTTCCTGAAGCAAATCGGAAAGCGGCATATTTTCCTCAAGCAGCTTCTGAAAATGCTTAATCATTGCAGTAAATGCCTGCAGCTTCTGAGCAGAACGAAGCGTTTTCTGAAATTCATCACTTCTTTCACATACCTCAAAGGCAGATATGCCAAGCCCTGTTGAAATTTCAAGCACATTTGCAAACATAGTGTCCCCTATTCCGCGCTTGGGAACATTGATTATCCTCTGAAGCCTTACATTATCAGCAGGGTTATTTATAACGGCAAAATACGAAATAATATCCTTGATTTCCTTACGGTCAAAGAAACGGTTTCCGCCGATAATTTTGTGCGGAATTCCGCTTTTAGTAAGCGTAATTTCAAGATTTCGCGACTGTGCATTCATTCTGTAAAGGACGGCATGATCACTCATTTTTCTGCCTTCATTAACATTCTTCAGAATTTCATCAGCAATAAAGGTGGATTCATCGGCTTCGCTGTTAACAGTGTTAAGAATAATCTTATTGCCCGCACCTGCGGCAGTCCAGAGGCTTTTGCCCTTTCTGTTCTTGTTATTTGAAATAACGGCATTTGCACCGTCAAGAATATTCTGTGTTGAGCGGTAATTCTGCTCAAGACGGATTACCCTTGCATTCTTATACTGCTGTTCAAAAGACAAAATATTTTCAATGGTTGCACCGCGGAAACGGTAAATGCTTTGGTCATCATCACCTACAACGCAGATGTTTTTATAACCGTCTGCAAGAAGTGATACAAGCACATACTGTGCATGAGAGGTGTCCTGATACTCATCTACCATTACATATCTGAATTGCTTTTGATAAAGTTCTCTTACATCATCATTTTCCTGAAGCAGCTTAACGGTATTGAAAATAATATCATCAAAATCCATTGCATCAGACTTTAAAAGTTCTTTCTGATAGAGCTCATAGCAGTCTGCAATTTTTGCCTTTCGGAAATCGTTCATTGACACCTTCTTATACTCTATAGGGTCGATAAGACTGTCCTTAGCCGAACTGATTTCATTAAGTATTGATTTATGATGAATAATTTTATCCGTTAAACCAAGTGATTTCTGGCAATGCTTCATAACACGCTTCTGATCATCTGTATCATAAATTGTGAAATGATTGCTGTATCCGAGTCTTTCGCCGAAGCGTCTTAAAATTCTTGCACAGCAGGAATGAAAGGTAAATGCCCATATGCTGCTTGCCTCTTCACCTATAGCGTTTACAAGACGCTCTCTTATTTCACCCGCTGCTTTATTTGTAAACGTAATTGCAAGCACCTGCCACGGCAGGGCAAGCCCATCCTCAATAATATGCTGCACACGGTTTACCAGCACGGTTGTTTTTCCCGAGCCTGCACCTGCAAGAATCAGAAGCGGACCCTCTGTGCAGTCCACAGCCTGCTGCTGCATTTCATTCAATGCCATATGTATTACCTCAATTCATAATCTAAAGTGGCAAAAAGGGTGTCTGAGACACCCTTTTAAATTCTGATATTAACCAAGAAGTGTTAAAAGTACACCAGCTGCAACCGCAGAACCGATAACACCTGAAACATTCGGTCCCATAGCGTGCATAAGAAGGAAATTTGAAGGGTTTTCCCTCTGCCCCTCTTTCTGGCTTACACGTGCAGCCATAGGAACTGCAGAAACACCTGCTGAGCCGATAAGCGGATTAACCTTACCCTTTGTTAATACATACATCAGCTTACCAAACATAACACCGCTGGCAGTACCGATTGCAAAAGCAACCAATCCAAGACCTACAATTAACAGGGTCTGCCATCTCCAGAATGTCTGTGCACTTGTTGTTGCACCAACAGAAACACCAAGCATAATTGTAACAATATTCATAAGCTCATTCTGAGCAGCTTTTGCAATACGCTCTGTTCTGCCGCTTTCCTTAAGAAGATTACCAAACATAAGCATACCAACAAGAGCACCTGCATCAGGAAGAAGAAGTGCAACGATTACAGTTACCATAATCGGGAACAAAATCTTTTCAAGCTTGGATACAGGGCGAAGATTGCCCATAACTACAGCACGCTCCTTCTTTGTTGTTAAAGCACGCATAATAGGCGGCTGAATAACAGGAACAAGAGCCATATAGGAATAAGCTGCAACTGCAATTGTACCTAAAAGAGCAGGAGCAAGAATGGATGTTACGAAAATAGCCGTTGGGCCGTCTGCACCGCCGATAATTGCAATTGAGCCTGCCTCATTCGGTGAAAATCCGAGAAGAGTTGCACCAACATATGTGAAGAAAATACCGAACTGTGCCGCTGCACCAAGAATAAAGCTTTTCGGATTTGCAATAAGCGGAGTAAAATCCGTCATAGAACCGATACCGAGGAAGATGAGCGGAGGATAAATACCCGCTTTAACGCCGAAGTAAAGGAAATCCATAAGACCGGGTGTGCAAACCGCTCCCGTTGCTTCATCAACCATTCTTCCTGCAACAAGATCTATAAATCCCTGCAAATCATGATACTGAACTGCAAGGTTTGCACCCGGAATATTTGCAAGAAGCATGCCGAATGCAATAGGTATCATAAGAAGCGGTTCAAAACCTTTTTTTATGCCAAGCCATAAGAAGAAAAATGAAAAGCAAAGCATTATAAGATTTTTATAGCCGCCGTCCGTAAAGAAATAAGCATAGCCGCTGTTTTGAAAAATATCAACTATAGCGCCCCAAACGCCCTGTAATATCTCCATTTGTAATCCTCCAATTAAAACGCTCTTGTGTTATCGGTAACAGCAGCTCTTGCCCAAGGGTTTCTGCTGCCAACATTTTTCTTTTTAACAGAGCGAATAACAAACTGATTTGTTCCTTCACTTGCGGTAATGGCAGCCGTTATGGC
>CAJTMQ010000076.1:6276-6671 GCA_910577215.1 uncultured Eubacterium sp.
GCCAGCCGCAGGAGATTCGCCAATAACAGGTTCTTCCTTCGCACCGTTTTTTTCAGCCTGTTTGTCTGCCTTCTTTGCGGCTTTTCTTGCTGCCCTTTTCTTTGCAGTACCTTCAAGCTTGGAAATAAGAGCTCCGAAACCGCTGAACACACCTATGAGAACTATAAGAACGCCAAGCACTATACCAACACCTGCAACAACAACTGTTGCAACCTGAGCCCAGTCAATGCTTGAAACAGAAAGAGTAATTTGATACATTCAAACATTCCCCCATTATACTAAATTAGTAGTATTATAAATCACTTGTTTCCATTTTTCAACATATAAATTATGTTTTTTTATTATTGTTTAGATTAAGAAACACTTGATTTATTTTTTATATGGTTTATAATATT
>CAJTMQ010000077.1 GCA_910577215.1 uncultured Eubacterium sp.
GTTACTTTCTTTTAGATAGAAAGAAAGTAACATCCCTCCGCGATAGCGGAAATCTTGATTCATTTGTAAAAGAATATAAAAAATAGGAGAGTATTACACTCTCCTGTTTTTGTTTTTATTCCAGATTTCCTGTAAGAAGCATAATTGCCGAAAGTGCGGCAACAGGTGCGGTTTGCGTTCTTAAAATTCTTTTGCCGAGTGTTGCATTAATTCCGCCCTTTCGTGTAACGGCATCAACCTCTTCTTTTTCAAAGCCGCCCTCAGGGCCTATGAAAACAGCAACGGTCTTAATATCATCATTTATAAGGCTTTTAAGTGCTTTGCCGCCGCCCTCATAAAATAATATTATCAAATCGGCTTCACATGACTCAACGGCATTTTTAAAGCTTGTCATTTCCTTAATTTCGGGCACAATTCCCCTGCCGCTCTGTTGTGCTGCCTCAAGTGCTATTTTACTGTATCTTATCTGTTTTTTCTTTGCCTGCTTTTCATCAGGTCTGCTGATGCTTCTTTTTGTAAGCACGGGAGTTATTTCATAAATGCCAAGCTCAACACATTTCTGAATAATATCCTCCATTTTATCACCCTTGGGAACTCCCTGATAAAGTGAAACCTTAATGCTTGGCTCACTGCTGCTTGCCTGTTTATAGCATACAGAAAGAGTAACACTGTCTTTCGTTATTTCATCTATAATGCAGCCGTAATCGGTTCCTGCACCGTCACACACCGTTACCATATCGCCCTTTTTCATTCTGAGGCTTTTTGCAATGTGGCGGCTTTGTTCCTCGTCTAAAATAATTTTGTCCTCAAAAGCGTAATCAACAAATAGTTTCTGCATAAGTTTTACCGTCATTTCAAATTATTTCTTGCCCAGTGGAAAAGATATTGCTGAGCGATTCCCTCGTAGCCTTTAAAGCATTCAGGCAAACCATTCGGGTAGAATTCCAGCACCCTTTTCATCCATACGTCAACAGGAAAGCATTCAATAAACTGAAAACCGAAAAGCAGTGCACAGTTTGCAACCTTGATTCCTACACCGTAAATATCAAGCAGGGCAGCCTTTGCATCTTCAAGGCTCATATTTTTTATTTCATCAAGATTAATTTTACCGCTTGCCACATCATCGGCAAGTTTTTTTATATATTTTCCTCTGTATCCTGCTCCCAGTGCCTCAAAATCTTCGGCAGAAAGCTCGCTCAATACCTCTGCACTCGGGAAAGCGTGCCAGCCGACGCAGATTTCTTCTCCGTATGTATTGCAAAGCCTTTTTATGATTCCCTTAATGCGCTTTATGTTGTTCTGCTGACTGATAACAAAGGATACAAGTGCTTCCCAGGGCTCCTGATTCAGAATTCTTATTCCGTAATAGTCATCAATAGTGGAGGATAAAAGCTTGTCCTCCTTCAGTTTATCGCAAATGGCGGCATAATCTCTGTCTAAATCAAAATAGTTCTGCCATACATTGTTGAAATCATCAATTGATGTTTCAAGCACAAAGCTGCCGTCTGAGTCCTTTTTTATATTCAGGAATTTTCCGAATGCGGCACCGCTCCAGGAGCCGTTCTCCTGTTCTTCCCATCTGAACGCCTGTCCACAGTCAAGTGTAAGTGCAAGATTAAGGCATTGTATGCCATTTATTATAATTTTGCTTTCTTTTTCCGCAATTATCATTCTTTGTATAATTTTCTCCTGCTTTTTTATATGGAGATTATAACATACTGAATGTCAATAGTGAATATCAAAAATAGCAAAATAACTAAAAAAAATTGTAACTATTTGTAACTTTACAAATTGTTGAAAACTCTGTGTAAATTATTGAAAACTCAAAAAAATAAACAAAAAAATACTTTTCAACAATGAAAAATCACACGTTTAAGCGGTGTTTGGGGTGAGTTTTAAACATTTTCCACAAAGTTTTCCACAATTTAAAAGTGTAAAAACGGATATACAAATTGTTATTGAAAACGGGTATCAAGTTAATTTTTATTGCAATTTTAACTAAAAATCATTTTTCCGGAATTGAATATTTATAATGAAAATTTCCAACACTATCTGTATAAATCTGAAAGGAATTTTTGTGGATATGATAAAGGGAGTTAACAAACAGGTGCTTGAGGTAACAAATACGGAAAATCCATATTTTGAAAAAATAATTTTTTTTGTAAAGCCTGAATACAGCAGCGAAGATCGGGCAAAATTAAAAAAAGAAGCAGAAACTCTTGCCAGAACAGCAGGCAAACCACCCAAAAGCAGAAAAACAAGAAAAGAAATCCGCTATATAATCACACAGGCGGTATTGTGTTTGGGTGCAGGTGCGGCAATAACCTTTCTGCTTAATTTTTTAGTTTAAATATCAGCTAGGAGAGATGGAAATGACAGTTTATAAAGCGTTTCGTAATTTTTATATTTTTCTTATTGCTTTTGCGATAATCATAGGTGCAGGCACAGCCGGTCTTGTTGCATATGAGCTTTGTTATAAGGAGGATTCCGTTTATGTAACGTCAAAATACGGCTCAACAGGTGATGAGGTAAAAAAAATTCAGAAAAAGCTTGCTGATCTTGGTTTCTATAAGGGCAGCGTAGACGGTATCTTCGGTCAGCAGACTCAAAGTGCCGTAAAAAGCTTTCAGAGAAGCGTTGGTTTGACTGCAGACGGTATAGCAGGCTCTGCAACTCTTCTTTATTTGGGTCTTGGGGGAAGCTCATCAAGCAACAGCACAACATACAGTGATGCGGATGTTCAGCTTCTCGGCAAGGTTATTTCTGCCGAAGCAAGAGGAGAAAGCTATGAAGGTCAGGTTGCGGTAGGTGCGGTTATCTTGAATCGTGTTGCTCACAGCTCATTTCCGGATTCAATCAGCGGTGTTGTATATCAGGCAGGAGCATTCTCCTGTGTTTATGACAGCAACTGGTACCAGCCCATTTCAGAAACCTCAAAGCGTGCAGCCTTAGATGCTCTTAACGGTTGGGATCCAACAGGCGGTGCCATCTATTACTTCAATGCATCAAAAACAAACGATGCGTTTATGCATTCCAGACCTGTTACAAAGGTTATAGGAAATCATAAGTTCTGCAAATAAATTTCTATATATTAAAAAGGAAGGCATTGCCTTCCTTTTTGTTATTGCTTATCGGGGGTAAGAACAATAAGGTACTGACTTTCTCACTGCCGGTCAGGTTCTTATTACTTGATAATTCTTCGCTTATACCAGCCAGAATAAATTATCGGCAGTGATATTACTGAAAGCATAAAGCTCATAAAAATAAATGCAGTAAAACTGCTTCCTGCACCTATATCTCTGCCAAACCATGTGTATCCGAAATAAACGGATGTGCTGAAGTCACAAATAGGTATATTAACAGGAAGAGAATGAATAAATGCATTGATATTTTCATTTTTGAAGGTGAAGAAAAAGCCGAACAAAAACGGAATAAAAATAAGCAGAAGATTGATTCCCGATGCAACAAAAGATTTGCCGCAAACAGATGAAACCGCAAGGGCGGAAAAGCCAACCGCCAGCGCCGAAAGTGCAGAGAATGCAGTCATAACGGGAAAGCATTGCGCCAAAGTTAATACGATACCCGAAATCACTGCCGCCGAAGATGCATTTTTACCATTCAGCGTGAAAAATATGCCATAGGCACAAAGTGCACTTAAATTGAATATCACCGAAACCATTACTGCAAAAAGGGAAATTGAAACAAGCTTTTTCTGCAGTATTTTTTTTCTGCCGTTTTTTGTACATATTATAAGTGAATACATTGCTGTTTCATAATCGCTGCTTATTGCGGTAACGGCCGCAAGCGTAATCAGTATAGAAATGATTACCGGCAGAGCAGATGCTTTTCCTGCTTTAAGAAGCTCTCTCCATCCAAAGTCGGATGAATAAGTAACACCGCTTTCAAGCCTTGTTAAATTGCTTTGAAGCTCTGATTTGTATTTGGAAGGCAGCTCATCGGCGGTTTTCGCGTCAACACCGTCAAAACTGTTGAAATATGCAAGTGTTGTGCGGTATTCAAGTTCACGGAATTGTTCGGTTACGTATAAGAGGATGCAGTATTCTGCAAAGAGCCTGTCTGAAATCTGATAGCTTTCAAGGCATTTTATCTTTTCTTCCTGTTCCTTTGCGGATTCTGTGTTACGGTATATCTCATTGATTTTCCCATATGTTTCATCGGCAAATCTGCCGTAATATTGAAACTGCCGTGTTGCAGGATCAATATAGTCATAGCTTCTGTCGTCTGCTTCTATTTCGGAAATTCGTTCTTCAAGAGTGTTAATATTATTTTTTGTAACTGTAATTTCACGAAAGGCATTTTTATCAAGGAATACAGCTTCATATGTATATAAATTTCCGTTTTCATAGCAGTTTTTGCTGTATGCGGCATAGGCAAAGGTCAGAGCAATGCAGGATATAAGCGTTATAAGAATAAAGCGGTTTAAAAACAGCTTTTTCAGCTCGTATTTTACCATAAAACCGTCTCCTAATTGGATATTCGGTGCTTCCTCCAGCCAATATGAATAAACGGCAGGAAAACTGCGGTCTGAATAAGAGCCATCGGAAGAATAAGGCTTAGCTGGCTTGGCACATAAGTTACACCGTCAAAATGTATTTCATAAAAATGGCTGTAATTAAAGCATAACAAAAGGGCATTAATCGGAAGGGAATCAAGTAAGATTGAAAGATTATTGTTGCCTATATAAACAACAATAGGAATTATAAAGGGTGTAATTGTAAGCAAAAAGGTGATTAAAACGGCAGGTATAATTTTTGTGCAGCAGGCGGAAACGGCAAGAGCACCAACGGTTATTGCAAATACTGCAATTAAATAAATTCCCGCCATAAGCATAAAGCACTCAAAATAGGTAAGTACTCTGCCGGATAAGAATATCTGAGAGGTTGTTCCGCCTCCGTCAAGAGAGAAAAAGCAGCCGAAAATAATCAGCAGCATAAGAAGATAATATAGGGTTACCGCTGCGGAAAAAATTCCTCCTGCAATAATTTTATTTCGGATAAGTCTTCGCCTGCCATGTCTGCTTGCCATTATAAGTGCATCGGTTTTTAAATTATATTCACCCGTAAACATAGTTACTGCGGCAATGGCGGCAGCAACGGCAAGCACTGCAGGAATAAGCAGTGCACCCAAGTCGGTGATTTCGTTCCATGCATAATTTCTGCCATAGGTAATGCCGTTATCAACCATATACTTATCTCTTAAATTATATCCCTGTGTGTAAATAGAGGTTGTTTTATCCTCGGCTTCAAAGCCGAATTCAGCAGGATCATAAGGCTCCCATTCTGTTTCTTTGAGAGCTTCGGGATAAAAATTTGCCATTTTATATGTAAAATCACTTATCATATAATGGAGAGCAGCAAATTCCGGGTAAAGCTTATCATTTATCTGATATGAATCAAGATGAAGCACTTCAGCATATTCTTCTTCTGTAAGTGTTTGTTTTCCTTTTATAAGTTCATTGATTTTTGCTTCAATTTCCGTTGTTTTAGATCCTTGCAGATAGCGCGAGTTGCCTCGTTTTGAAGTGTCCACATAATCATAATTATCATCATCATTTTTAATTTGATCATAGCGGGCAATGAAATCAAAAATGTTATCCTTTGTTACAGCTGTTTCGGTAACGGTCCATTTTTTCATAAGTATGGGTTCCACCCTCATACCTTTTTTATATTCACTGTATGTATAAATTGCAATGGCAAGTATGACTGTGAAAATAACGGCAAACATTGCTATGACAAATTTGTTTGTAAACAGCTTTTTCAGCTCGTATTTAATCATTAAGATCACTTCCTTCGCCGAAATATTTAATGCAAAGCTCACCTATTTTATCAACAGCGGTGTCTTCTGCAATTATTCCATCATTCATTAAAAGCACTCTGCCTGCAATGGTTGCAACGTCAGAAACAATGTGTGTTGAATAAATTATAATTTTATCCTCGGCAATCCTTTCAAGCAGCTTGCGGAAGCGTATTCTTTCCTTTGGATCAAGACCGGAGGTCGGCTCATCAAGTACCAGCACCTGCGGATCGTTCAGAAGTGCCTGTGCAATACCGAGGCGCTGTACCATTCCGCCTGAAAAGGATTTTATTTTTTTGCTTTTTACATCTGAAAGACTTACAAATTCGAGCAATTCATCAACTCTTGGCTTAGCTGCCTTTCCGTTCATTCCTTTAAGTGCAGCAAGATACATCATAAAATCATTTGCGGTGAATTCTCTGTAATAGCCGAAATCCTGAGGAAGATAGCCGAGCACTGCTCTGAAATCATCACCGTCTTTAATAATATCACTGCCGTTGAAGAAAACGCTGCCTGCGTCGGGTTTTAAAACGGTTGTTATAATCCGCATAAGTGTTGTTTTGCCGCTTCCGTTTGCTCCAAGCAGAGCAGTAATGCCGGGTTTAAGTGTCAGACTTACATTGTTAACGGCAATCTTTCTTTTGTATTTCTTTTTTACATTTAAGATTTTGAGTTCCATATCAAACCTCCGTTAAAATTGTAATGCTTATACAAAAAACATAAAAGCCCTGCAAGCAGCACAATGGCTGCTGCATTTACTGTTCCAAGAATTCCGTAGCTTACA
>CAJTMQ010000078.1 GCA_910577215.1 uncultured Eubacterium sp.
TAAAAGTGTTTTAGAAACCTCAAGCTTTTGCTTCAAAATATAACTGCTTAAGTTTTCTCCAACCTCTTTTTTGAACAGGTGAGAAATATAATCGTCAGACAAACCGCATTCTTCAGCCAAGTCGTTTACACTGATTTTTTTGTGAAGATTTTTATTTATATATGTCATGCATTTTCTTATATGAGGCGAGTATTTAAGTTTTTTAGAGTTTGAGGCAACCAGATTTGTCAGCTCAATAATTTTCTGTGCAAGGCATTCTATAACAATTTCGGGTGAATCAATCGTGTCTATTGTTCTGATAAAATCGTCTGAAAAATTATAGGCATCTGTTTCATTCAGACCGCCCTGAATTGCATAGCGTGTTGCAAGTGTTATGCAGCTTACAGCCATATATTTGTGCTGGCGGCTGTTGTTGCCTGACATCTGACCTACTATGATTCCTTTTTCCATAAGTACTTTAAGTTCTGAGATAAGTTTCTCAATATCACCCTGCTTTATGCAGGAATAAAGACGAATTTCATCCTTGTACGGTGTATGAAAAGCCTCTGCTTCTCTTTGCTCATAAAGGGATTTTGATATTTCCTCAGGTATAACCTTAAGGCTCAAAAGCTCGTATACATTCATTCTTACCACCTCTGATTATAAGATTATATTTTATTTTTCTTATTGTCAATAAAAAAGAAATTTTAATAAAGGATTTAAGCAATAATATCGGAATTTTGATATTGGATTTTAAGCTTCTGTTTTTGTTGATAAATGGGGCGGAGTTTGGTATAATCATTTTATAGGATTTCAGAAAGGCAGGGTGCATTTTTCTTAATGGCACCTTTGAGAATATTAAAATATGAATTTACGCAGAATGCTTGCCGTATGGGCGGCAAAAATTGTTGAAAGAATAAGTGTTAAAATCTTTCACCGTCAGGGTGTAACCTGGGCAGGGAAGATAGCACTGAGAATATATCCGTCAATCTTAAAAGATCTGGCATCACAGGTTAAAAAAGACATTTTTATTGTTTGCGGAACAAACGGAAAAACAACAACCAACAATATGCTCTGTGCCGCAATAGAGGCAGAGGGTTATAGAGTGGTCTGCAATCATACAGGCTCCAATATGCTCAACGGTGTTGTTGCCGCGTTTGCACTTGCCGCAGGGATTAACGGCAGACTTAATGCTGATTATGCCTGCATAGAAATTGATGAGGCTTCAACAAGACGTGTTTTTCCGCATTTCAAGCCGAATTATATGGTGCTTACAAATCTTTTCAGAGATCAGCTTGACAGATACGGTGAAATTGATATAACGATGAATATTTTAAAAGAAAGTATGCAGTCTGCACCGGATATGGCGGTTATTGTTAACGGGGATGATGCACT
Source organism: uncultured Eubacterium sp. (assembly GCA_910577215.1). Classification (GTDB taxonomy): domain Bacteria; phylum Bacillota; class Clostridia; order Oscillospirales; family Acutalibacteraceae; genus Eubacterium_R. Next base: position 1,375 of record CAJTMQ010000078.1, read on the forward strand.
TTCTGCCTATCTTGCCATGGACAGCGGCAATAAGTATGTTACCTACGGCATAAGCGAACAGGTTATTGATGATAAGGATTCAAGGGAAATCAGAGAGGGGCGCTTCTGCAAATGCTGCGGTGCACCGCTTGAATACAGCTTTTATCACTACAGTCAGCTTGGTGATTATAAATGCACAAAATGTGATTTCAGCCGCCCGGAAATTGATTTTAACGGCTTTGATGTTGAAATAGGCGAAGGACTTTTATTCAGCGTTGAGGATAAAAGGCTTTTTGCAAACTATAAGGGCTTTTATAATGTGTATAATATTCTTGCGGCTTATTCCGCTGTCAGAACGGGCGGAATGAAGGCGGAGCATTTTAATGATATGCTCAGAAACTTCAACCCTGAAAACGGAAGAATGGAAGAATTTACAATTAAGGGCACAAAAACAGTGCTTAACCTTGCTAAAAATCCCGCAGGATTTAATCAGAATATTTCAGCGGTTATGCAGGACGAAGCCTTAAAGGATGTTGTTATTGTTATCAACGATAATGCACAGGACGGCACGGATGTTTCGTGGCTGTGGGATGTTGATTTTGACAGGTTTAAGGGTGCAAACGTAAATTCAATCACGGTAAGCGGTATCCGCTGCTATGATATGGGACTTCGGCTTAAATATGTTGATATTGAGTCCATGTCACAGCCTGATGTTGAAAAGGCAGTTTGCGAAAGAGTGGAAAACGGCTGCAAAAATCTGTATGTGCTTGTTAACTATACCGCACTGTTCAGCACAAGAAATGTGTTAAAAAGATTGGAGGGCAATAAGTAATGGGTGTTTCGGAAAGAAAAATTACGATTGGTCATCTTTATCCCGATCTTTTGAATTTATATGGTGACAGGGGCAATATAGCCTGTATGATGCAGCGCTGCAAGTGGCGTGGAATTGAGGCCGAAACAATAGAGTTCAATACAGGAGATACGATTGATTTTTCAAAGCTGGATATTGTTCTTCTCGGCGGCGGGTCGGACAGAGAGCAGGCAATCGTATGCCGTAATCTGCTTGAAATACAAAAGGAATTCAAGGCATATGTTGAGGATAACGGAGTTGTTATAGCTGTCTGCGGCGGGTATCAGCTTCTTGGAAAATACTATAAAACAGATGCCGAAATGATTGAAGGTTTGAATCTTGTTGATATTTATACCGAGCAGGAGGAGGGCAGACTCATTGATAATATCGTTCTGAAAAGTGATTTGGTTAAAATGCCTGTTGTAGGCTTTGAAAACCACGGCGGCAGAACCTATATAAATAATAATAAGCCGTTCGGCAGGGTGCTTTACGGTTCGGGTAATGATGGCAAAAGCGGCTATGAGGGTGTTGTTTATAAAAATGTAATCGGCACCTATCTTCACGGACCGCTGCTTCCAAAAAATCCTCAGCTTTGCGATTATTTAATAACCAAAGCCCTTGAACGAAAATACGGCAGTGCAGAGCTCACTCCGCTTGATGATGCACAGGAAAATCAGGCAAATGAATATATCGTTAAAAGATTTGTTAAAGAATAATACATCAAAAAAGACACCTTGAAAAAGGTGTCTTTTCTATATTATTTAATTATCTCCTCAATTTGCGGACGTTTTGAATCAATATATTCTTCAAGCAGTTTGGCATTTTTCATATGACTCTTAAAGGTTAAAATTTTTTCATCGCCAGAATAATATGAAATGATATTGACAAATCTTTCAAAGTTATTTTTGTTTAACTGAACAGCAGTTATAAAACCTATGTTCAATATTCCATTTTGGTTTTTTGCAATGATATCAAATTTATCTACCTTTCTGCTTTTTTGTGTGATTTCGGCAATATTAATTTCACGCTTTCTTTTGAATTGCGGATAGTATGTAATTGTTTCGTTATTTACAATGATTTTTGGTCTGAATGCACTATATATGCAATAAGCACCATATAATTTGAGTAAAAAACTGACGACAGACATAACTAAAAAGGTAGTATCAGGTTTTATAAGATAAGTTATAAGCATATACCAAAAAAGCAGAGTGAAAAATATTATGCAAAATATGCCAAGGGAAAGACCGATAATGAAAATATAAGTTTTCTGCTTAACCGTAAAATTATTCATATTGTACTTCGTTATTTCATCAAAAGTGAAATAATAACTGCAACAATTGCTATGCCTGCGATTCCTGCTGTTATTTTAATTCCTCTGTGAACAGCATCATAAATATTTGTAGGCATAATCTGAAGAATTCCATAACGCAGCTTTTGTTTAACCCTTTTGCCCACAAGGTCACGGTATCTTAAATCATACGTATCAAGACTGCCGTCCGTGTGAAGGTTAATCATTCTGACTCCGCGGTCAATTCCAGGACCGTAAACGTGGAAGCCTGCACCTTGTGTGTAGCCTAAATCAACGCCGTTAACCTTTCCGTTAAAGGAATTCAGATGGTCGTGACCGAAATAGATGCCCTTAACATCACCCTTTTGAGTCATAGCGGCAAATTCACCGCTGTTTTCCATCGGGTCGGCAGGGGATTCCTTCATAAAACCCTCTTTGTTAACTTTGTTTTTGTCAAGAACATACCATTCTCCTGCGTGATTTCTGAAGCCCTGAACAGCACTCTTCGTGCCTTTTTTTACTACCTTTAAAAGCTCAAGAATTTCAGGCACGGGTATGTGCTGAATTACAACGGACGGAATAACGCTTCCGTTCTTTTTTTCATATTCATCACGTGTTCTTTTGTACCACTCAATCTGATTTTCGTGAACATTATCATAACCAACCTTAAGATTGGTGTTGCTGTCTATTAAATAGAGCAGATATTTGATTTCGTCACCGTCCTTAATTTCAAGAACGTGGTTGGCGCAACCGTCAATATCAGGGGTATCCTCACCGATAAAACCGTCTATTTTTTTATAAATTTCAAACTGCTCTTTGTTTGAAATTCCAACCTGTCTGTCATGATTGCCGAAGCAGACTGCAAACGGGATTTTTCTGGATGTAACAGGCTCTGTGATTTCACGAAGCACTCTTTCAACCGTTTTTTTATTTCCTCTGAAGCTTGTGTACTGCCATATCTGATCACCTGAATAAACAACCAAATCGGGCTTTTCCTTATCAAGTGCCGCATTAATTAAATTGATTGTATCAGGGCTTACCCTTGAGCCTTCCTGCACATCTGCAATCTGCATAATTCTGAATGTGCCGTTTTTAAATTTTAAAGCCATATAAACACCGCCTTGTAATATACCCACATTATAGCATAATTTTAGTAAGTGATACAAGGCTTACATATTAAATTGCAACTGTATATGATATTATACAAACAAAAAAGCACAGCAGTTGCTGTACTTTTTATTTGGTCCACCCGACAGGACTTGAACCTGCAATCTTTTGAATCGGAATAAACTGTGAAAATGCTTGTACACCTTGTATTTAAGCCAAATATGAAAAATGTTGATATACATTTTGATATACATTGCGTATATTTTTTACTTTTTTGGTGCATTAAGCAGTCTTGATTTTGTATTCCTTCTTCAGCTTTTTCTTATAGCTATCAGATAAACTGATTTTGCTGTTGTTTTCCAAATCGGTGTATATGTTAATCGTTGTTTGTATATCCGAATGCCCTAAATACTGTTTAGCGGTTACCATATCAACACCTTGCAGATAAAGAATAGTTGCATATGTATGTCTTAAATAATGCGGTGTAAACCGTTCTATGCGCATTGGTAAGCCTTTTGGATCGTATTTGCTGACATTCTGATTTGCATAACCATATTTAACATTTAGGTCAATCAAATAGCTATCCCACATCTGACGAAAGGCGGCGCCGGATAACAGCCTTCCGCCTGCGTTATAGCAAACATAAGGTGTTAATATCTTAGCCTGCTGCTTATATTCAATTAAATAATCAACCAATATCGGCGGTATCGGCACTTGTCTAACGGCATTTGCTGTTTTACCGCCTTGTTTTATTTTGGGAGGGTTTACATTCAAATCAACCGACTTTGTAACGCTTATGATTCCATTTTGCAAATCAATATCAGACCATTTAAGAGGAACAAGCTCGCCCCGGCGCAATCCACTAAATAAAAGTATCATTGCAGCAGGCTGACATCTATGCGGTGTATCAATAATCATTTGCTGTTCCTGTTCCGTCAAAGCCCTACGCTTGTCTTTTGGTGCTGATCTAGGTATTATTACCTGCTCAAAGAAATCGGGCGCAGGAATATCGTTAGCCCTTGCGTATTTGCATACCGCTGACGCAGTATTAACAATTTTTTGCAGTGTTGTTCTTGCAAGTGGTTTATTTGATAGTGGGCTGTTTTCTGCAAGCTCGTTAATATACACTTGAAAATCAGACAGCTTGATTTTCTTCAGTTCAACATTCTTATATCGTAAATTGAGCTGCTTTATTTCGTTTTGATATTCCTTTAATGTTGAGCTGCTTATATCAGACGGCTTCTTCTTTTCGTTCAGCCATTTATCCGCCCATTGACCAAATAGGGCGGTTGTATATACATCTTTGCCTGCCGCAACCTCAGACTTTAAGGCATTAACCTTTTTATTCAATTCTCGTTGACTGTTGGCTCTCACAAACTTGCGTATCGGCTTGCCGTTTACTGTGCCAATATATATTGATGTAGTGTATTGTTTTTTATTGTTCATAACTATATTAACCAATGTTCATTCCATTCATCACAAATTTTTTCTGCTTTATTATTATTTAAAAAGTCATTGAAAGCAGAATAAATTAGGTATTTTCTAAGCTGATACTCCTTAACTACATTTAATATATTCTCTCCGTCCGAATACACAAAAAGAGGATCATCGTCATTTGCGTTGGTTACACATTCTTTATATGCGTTAGTAAGAGAAGCATTAATTAACTTTTCTTTATAGTGTTCATAATCTAAAATTTGAAATATAGATGAATTTACAAAACGCAATATCATATTATCAATAAAATCAGTAGCAAGATAAGGGTATTTTGCAAGACACTTGATTGTGTCTTCGCTGAGACCGGTGTATTCACACACAAATTTTAATTTATTATCAGTAGTAAATAACTCAGTTGATCCAAATAAATAATCGGTCGATACATTTAGTTGTTTTGCTATTTCAACAAAAATTTTATAACTATAACCCTTGTCAACATTATTAATAATATCACTTAATGTTGC
>CAJTMQ010000079.1 GCA_910577215.1 uncultured Eubacterium sp.
GGAGTATTTTTCCTTTTGCTTTTCAGAGAGCGGTTGGTTGGTGAAAAACCGCAGGCAAAGAAAAAGAAGGTAGCTTTGGAGCCGACAGGGTGAAATTCAGTAGCTCTGCCCGTATATCTGCGTTAAAGATTTGAGCGGCACTTTTAAGTGCAATTTGAGTGGTACCACGGAAACATATGCTTTCGCCTCAATGATGAGGCGAAAGCTTTTTTTGATTTTAGGAGATGATTAAATGGCAAAAGATTTAGCAAAGCAGTATAACCCGAACGAGGTTGAGGACAGAACCTATAAATTCTGGCTCGATAACAAGTATTTTCATGCAGAATCCGATCCGGATAAAAAGCCATACACAATAGTGATTCCGCCGCCTAATATTACAGGTCAGCTTCATATGGGTCACGCACTTGATAATACACTTCAGGATATACTTATCCGTTATCACCGTATGGCAGGTTTTGATACACTTTGGCTTCCGGGCACAGACCATGCTTCCATAGCAACAGAGGCAAAGATTGTAGAGGCAATGCGTGCTGAGGGGATTACAAAAGAGGATATCGGAAGAGATAAATTCCTTGAGCGTGCATGGGATTGGAAAGAAAAGTACGGCGGCAGAATTATAGAACAGCTTAAAAAGATGGGCTCCTCCTGTGATTGGGACAGAGAACGCTTTACGCTTGATGAGGGCTGCAGCAGAGCTGTAAGAGAGGTTTTTGTAGGCTTATATGAAAAAGACCTCATTTACAGAGGCAACCGTATGGTTAACTGGTGCCCGCACTGCAATACATCCATTTCAGATGCTGAGGTTGAATATGAATCAAAGGATTCCAATTTCTGGCATCTTCTCTATACAGTTAAGGAAACAGGCGAAAAACTTGAGCTTGCTACCACAAGACCTGAAACAATGCTTGGAGATACTGCTGTTGCAATCAATGGTGATGACCCAAGATATACGCATCTGCACGGCTGCCATGTCATTCTTCCTTTGCTCAACAAGGAAATTCCTATTGTATGTGATGAACATGCGGATATGACAAAGGGAACAGGCGTTGTAAAAATTACTCCTGCCCACGATCCGAATGACTTTGAGGTAGGACTTCGTCATAACCTTCCGATTGTACGCACTTTCACTTATGACGGTCATATGACAGGTGCTGCTGACAAGGCTGCTGCAGATGAAATCATCAAGGGCGGAAAGGCAACGCAGAATGAGCCCGAGGTTCTTGACTGCGGTAAATATGCGGGAATGACAACTCTTGAAGCAAGAAAAGCAATTCTTGCAGATCTTGAAGCAGGCGGATATATCAAGGAAATTGAGCCTCTCAGCCACGATGTAGGCACCTGCTACCGCTGTCATACAAATATTGAGCCTATGGTTTCAAAGCAGTGGTTTGTAAAAATGGAGCCTTTGGCAGGTCCTGCAATTGATGCGGTTGAAAAAGGTGATATTAAGTTTGTTCCCGAGCGCTTTAAAAAGAATTATATGAGCTGGATGAAGGGTACACGTGATTGGTGTATCTCACGTCAGCTCTGGTGGGGTCACAGAATCCCTGCATGGTATTGCAGTGACTGTGGTGCAGCAACTGTTTCAAAGGATGACCCCTGCACCTGCTCACAGTGCGGAAGCAAAAATATCAATCAGGATCCCGATACTCTTGATACTTGGTTCTCGTCTGCGCTTTGGCCGTTTTCTACTCTCGGCTGGCCTGATGAAACAGAGGATTTAAAACATTATTATCCAACGAATACCTTGGTTACAGGCTATGATATTATAGGCTTCTGGGTAAGCCGAATGATTTTCTCGGGTCTTGCTTATACGGATAAGGCACCGTTTGATACAGTTCTTATTCACGGTCTTGTTCGTGATGCGCAGGGCAGAAAAATGTCCAAATCCCTCGGTAACGGTATAGATCCACTTGAGATTATAGATCAATACGGTGCAGATGCATTGCGATTCACGCTGGCAACAGGTAATTCACCCGGAAATGATATGCGTTTTTCTGACGATAAGGTTATGGCATCACGTAACTTTGCCAATAAGCTCTGGAATGCCGCGCGTTTTGTGCTTATGTATCTCGGCGAGGATTATAATTACAGCGGATTGCCGTCTGAGCTTGCAATTGAGGATAAATGGATTATCAGCAAGGTGAATACACTTGCAAAGGATGTTACTGAAAATCTTGAAAAGTATGAGCTTGGCATTGCTGTTCAGAAGCTTTATGATTTCATTTGGGATGTTTTCTGTGACTGGTATATTGAAATTTCAAAGATAAGACTGCAGAGCGGTAAGGGTGCAGATACTGCTAAAGCAGTGCTCGTTTATGTTCTTACAGATATATTGAAGCTGCTTCATCCGTTTATGCCGTTTATTACGGAGGAAATTTATCAGGCGATACCGCACGATACCGAATCAATTATGGTTTCTAAGTGGGTTGAGTATGATGAAAAGCTTAACTTTGCCGCTGACGAAGCAGAAATGGAAAAAATAATGCAGGCAATCCGTGCTGTACGTAACCGCAGAAGTGAAATGAATATTCCGCCAAGCAAGAAGGCGACTGTTTTTGTTGAAACTGTATGTGCAGATACATTTAATATGGGTGCGGAATTTATCAAGCGTCTTGCATCTGCAAACGAGGTTGAGGTTGCTTCAGATTTCAGCAGTCTTGAAAACACCGTTACAATTATTACAGACGATGTAAAGATTTATATTCCCCTTGGAGAGCTTGTTGATTTTGAGGCTGAAAGAAAACGTCTTGAAAAAGAATTGGCAGCTGCACAGGATAAGCTTGATTTCATCAATAAAAAGCTTAATAATCCGGGCTTTGTTAATAAAGCACCTGAAAAGGTTGTTGCTCAGAACAGAGAAGATGCAGCAAAGCTTGAGGAAAAAATTGCAAATCTTAAAAAATCCATTGATAATTTAGGTTGATTTATGAATTATAAAGATGCGTTAAATTTAATCATTTCAAAGCAAAGCCTCGGTATTATGCCGGGGCTTTCAAGAATTCAGAAGCTCCTTGCAGAGATGAATAATCCGCAAAACAGCATTAAGGTTATTCACGTTGCAGGCACGAATGGCAAGGGCACTGTTTCTGCAACAATTGCAAATGCTTTAATTCAAAACGGATATAAGGTTGGTCTTTTTACCTCTCCGTGGGTTATTGATTATAGAGAGCAGATACAGATTAACAATCAATTTATAAGTGAAAATGAACTTGCAGAATATATAGAAAAATTCAAAGAAAATGATTGCAGTGAATTTGAATTTCTTACAGCCATTATGTATAAGTTTTTTGCAGATCAAGGTGTTGACTATGCCGTTGTTGAATGCGGAATGGGCGGCAGAGAGGATGCAACCAATGTTGAGGATTGCAACATTGCCGTTATAACCTCAATTTCACTTGACCATACTGCTTTTCTGGGGGATACAATAGAAAAAATTGCCGAGGAAAAGGCAGGGATAATCAAGGAAAACGGTGTTTGTGTTTTATATCCAAATCCTGTATGTGAGCATATTTTTGAAAAAGTTTGCAAAGAAAAAAATGCACATCTTATAAAAGTTGAGGATTATTGTAAGCATTGGTCTCGGAATAATATTGCAACAGTATATAAGGCTTTGAATCTGATTTTAGGTGATTGTGAATTTCGTCTTGCACAACTGCCTGCAAGACGAGAAAGAATCGGCGGCATTTTGCTTGACGGCGGTCATAATACCGATGCCGCAAAATTTCTTGAATACAGCCTTTCTGATGATGAAGTTGCTGTTATCGGTATGATGGCTGATAAGGATATAGACGGCTATCTGTCAATCGTTGCACCTAAGTGCAGGAAAATTTTCACAACAACACCTGATAACCCGCGTGCAATATCAGCAGCAGAACTGAAGAAAATTGCAGGAAAATACTGCACGGATGTTATTGCAATAGATACCCCTGCCGATGCGGTTAAGCAAGCAGGTGTAACGCTTGTGTGCGGTTCGTTTTTCCTTGCAAGAGATGTCAGAAAATATTTAATTTAAAATAAAAACAGCTTGTCCTATAATTCGCTAAAATATTTATAACCGCTATGCTACAATTTCGGCATAGCGGTTAATTGTTTGCCGAGGTTAAGAACAACAGGAACCTTACTTGCGGCAGGCAGGTAAGGTTCTTATTTTTTATGGATGTGATTATATGAATGTAACAATTGAATCAAGCGGAAATCTTATGATAGCCTATCTTATCGGTGAGCTGGATCACCACACTGCAGGTGAGGTACGTGCTAAAATTGATAATGCAATAAGCTATAAAAAGCCGAATCATTTGATTTTGGATTTTAAAAATATAACCTTTATGGATTCAAGCGGAATAGGGCTTGTTATGGGCAGATTTCGTTTAATGCAAAATCATAGAGGCACTGTTGAAATCAGAAATGTTACCATGCAAACAAAAAAAATTATGGAGCTTGCAGGGCTTGGCAGAATTGCCGTCATAAACGAACTAAAGGAGATTTAATATGAAAAATGAAAATGAATTCAGACTTACAGTAGACAGTAAAAGCATTAACGAAAGCTTTGCAAGAGTGGTAGTTTCAGCATTTGTCACCCCGTTGGATCCTACACTTGAAGAGCTTGCCGATTTAAAAACAGCAGTTTCGGAAGCTGTAACAAACTGTATTGTGCACGGTTACAAGGAGCAGTTCGGAAAAATTTACATAACAGGAAGAATAGTGGAAGATACGGTTAAAATCATTATCCGTGATAAAGGCTGCGGTATAGATAATATTGATCAGGCAAGAACTCCGCTCTTTACAACAGGAGAGGGTGACAGGGCAGGGCTCGGCTTCACCGTTATGGAAAGCTTCTGTGACAGAATTCTTGTTCGCTCAAAGGTAAATAACGGCACAAGCGTTACACTGATTAAAAAAATTGAAGGCAAAGCAAAATGGTGATAGATAAAAGAGCACAGATGATAGAGGAAAATATCGGTCTTGTGCATTCCGTAGCAAAGCGCTTCAAGGGCAGAGGTGTTGATTATGAAGATTTGTTTCAGTCCGGCTGCATCGGCTTAATTAAAGCAGTAGATAACTTTGATGAATCAAAGGGCTTTCAGTTTTCAACCTATGCCGTTCCCGTTATTATGGGGGAAATCAAGCGTGTTTTCAGGGACGGCGGAGCAATAAAGGTTGGAAGAAGCCTTAAAGAAAAATCACTTAAAGCGCAAAGACTTCGTGATATTTTCCTGAAAAGGGAATTAAGAGAGCCAACAGTTTCCGAGCTTGCCGATATGCTCGGCTGTGATGTAAATGAAACGGCTGAAATTCTGAATGTTATCAATCCCATGCTCTCAATAAATCAGTTCGGTGAGGACGGCAGTGCAGATTTTGACATTCCCGTTGATGATTCGGAAAATCTTTTTGACAGAATTTCTCTTTCGCAGATTATAGACACATTGGATAACGATGAAAAGCAACTGATTGACTGCAGATATTATAAGGGGCAGACGCAGACAGTAACTGCAAACTCAATGGGTATTTCGCAGGTGCAGGTATCACGCAAAGAGAAAGCCGTTCTCCGAAAGCTTCGGGAACGGCTTGATAATTGATTATATTATAAGTTATTCAAATCATATGGTGTTTTCTGGTACACGAAATAATTGAGCCAGTTGGTATAAATCAGATTTCCTGCACTTTTCCAACTCATATTCGGCACAAGATTAATATCATCATTAGGAAAATAGTTAAGGGGCTTTTCAATGGGAAGTCCCTTATTTATATCTCTGAAATATTCTTTTGCAAGCGTATCTCTGTCATATTCACTGTGACCTGTGATAAATATATTTCTGCATTCCATATCGGAAATGATATGAATGCCGGCTTCATCACTGTATGATATTATCTGCAAATCCTTGATTTTTGCAATGTCGTTTGTGCTGAGCTCCCACTCTCTTGAATGAGGAACATAGAAAACATCATCAAGTCCGCGCATTAGCGGATGCATAATATCAAGACTGCGGTGCGGATAAACGCCGAAACGCTTCTTTTCAAGATTAACAGGCTTAATGCCGTAGTGATAGTACAAACCTGCAAAAGCACCCCAACAGATGTGCATTGTTGAATAAACATTGGTTTTAGTCCATTCAAATATCTTGGTTATTTCCTCCCAAAAATCCACATCTTCATATTTGAGATGTTCAAGGGGAGCTCCTGTGATAATCATTCCGTCATACTTATTGTTTTTTATATCATCAAAGGTTTTATAAAATTTAAGCATATGTTCCTTTGAAGTGTTCTTTGTTTTATGTGTTGCAACCTGTAAGAGCTCAACATTAATCTGAAGAGGTGAATTGGAAAGAAGCCTGAGTATCTGTGTTTCGGTTTCAATCTTTGTAGGCATCAGATTAAGTATTATAATGTCAAGAGGTCTAATATCCTGCATATCAGCTCTTTTATTACTCATCACAAATACGTTTTCCAGTTCAAGGCTTTGCTTTGCTGGTAATTCGTCATCAATTCTGATTGGCATATTGTCTACCT
>CAJTMQ010000080.1 GCA_910577215.1 uncultured Eubacterium sp.
CATAATTAATTATAATAATAAAGTCGAATTTATAATTTTTTTACTGTGTTTATAAAATTTTCACACTCTTTTCTTGTTGTAAAAACAGACGGGCACAATCTTACGGTTCCCCTGTCAAGCGTATTGAAAAATTTGTGGGCAAGCGGTGAACAGTGCAAACCTGCCCTGACAGCAATATTATTTTGGGCAAGAAGACCTGCTGTTTTTTCACTTGAATAATCCTTATAATTAAAGGAAATAATCGGTGCAGATTTGAATTTCTCGGGCTTAGGACAATAAAGCGTAACATTTTTGTTCTTTGATAAACCGTCATACAAAATTCCCGTTGCCGAAAGCTCATGATTATATATATTATTTATACCCTTTGAATGAATAAAATCCATTCCCGCACCAAGAGAAATAATTCCGCTGTTATTAAGCGTTCCCGCTTCCAGTCTGTCCGGAAAAAAGTCCGGCTGATTAGGATTTACCGATTCACTTCCTGTTCCGCCGTCAATAATTGTTTCAAGAAAAACATTGTCCTTAACAGCAATAAAACCTGTTCCCATATTTCCAAATAAACACTTATGACCCGGAGCACAAAGTATATCAATATTGTTCTTTTCGGAATCAATAGGAATTACTCCAGCCGCCTGTGCAGCATCAACAACAAACCTTATTGAATATTTTTTTGCAACAGCTCCGATTTTTTCTATCGGGAAAGCAACGCCGAAAACATTTGATGCCGCCATGCAAACAATAAGACTTGTATTTCTTCTGATTAATCTTTCAAAGTTTCTGACAGTTTCATCTTCATCAAAGCTGAATTCGGCAATATCAAAATCAATAATACCATCATTTTTGAGGTGATTTACAACACGCCAGACTGCATTATGCTCAAGGGAAGAAATTATAACATGATCTCCCCTCTTTACGCTGCCCTTAATTGCCATATTCAGTGCTTCTGTACAATTCAGCGTAAATGCAACATTCTGCGGCTGAAAATTAAACATATCACCTATTTTTTCACGAACTGCATAAATTTTTTCGGCAGCATTTACAGAGGCGGAATATCCGCCCCTGCCTGAATTAAAGCTGTGTTTTTTTAAAGCATTCATTGTGCTTGAATATACATTCGGAGGCTTAGGGTATGATGTTGCCCCATTGTCAAAATAAATCAACGGTGTTCAACTCCCAAAACTCTTATTCCGTTTTTTTCAAGAATTTCTTTTGCATTTCTTGAATTGTCTTCCGTTTTTATAACATATCCGCAGCCATCACCGGGCGATGGATTTTCAAGCCTTTGAACATATGCTTTTATTGAATTTTTCTGAAGAATATTTCTTGCACGCTGTGCATTGGTAACTGAACCTACCTTTATATATAAACTCATAGTAAAAACCTCACTTTCTTCATACTATGAGAAAATGAGGTTTTAGTTTAATTAATATTTATTTACTTATCTGATTTTTTATCTGCTTTCTTAGCTTCTTTGTCGGCTTTCTTCTGCGCCTTTGCAGCCTTTTTAGCTTCAAGCTCTGCAAGCTCTTCAGCACGTCTAGCGGCAATTTCAGCCTGCTTTATACGGTCTGCTTCTTCAGCATTTGCCTTAGCCTCATCATAAAGAGCGGCAATTTCATCAAAGTGCTTGAAGTTTTCTTCCTGAACAAGAAGCGTTCTTGCATCAATATACGGCTTTGCAGCACGATTGAATTCCGCAAATTCATCCTGAAGTTTCTTTGATTTACCGCGAACACCCTTACGTTGCTCTTCAAGTTTTTTAATTTCAGCATTAATTTCAGCAAGTTTTGCAGAATCTTTTGCTTTATGTGCAATTGATTTTTCTTTAACAAGCTCTGCAATTTCTGCATCAATTGCATCTTCTTTATCAAAGAGTGCTGTTAAAGCAGCCATATCAGGCTCAACAAATTCTTTTACGTTACCGAAATACTTATCAAATGCCTTTTTAGCGGAAATCTTTTTCTTTGCAACCTCAATTGCAAATTTACGAATTTCTTTTTCGTCATCATTATTCTTAGGAAGAGCCTTTGCCTGTGCAAGCTCTTTACGCATTTCGCTGATAGAATAATTCTTGATGCCTTCAAGACCCTGATCATAAATCTTTGTATATACCGCAACCTGATGCTGCATAGTTGATGTGTCAAACTTATCAAGTTCCTGACAAACAAATTTTGAAATTTCAATATTTTCATTAAATTCAAGAGCTGCTCTGTAATCCTTTTTAGCCTGCTTACGAAGCGCTTTATCAGATACAGACTTGTACACAGCCTTGCTTACTTCCTTCGGCTGAGAAACTGCCATTTCTCTTGCTTCACGAACAAGGTCAATAGCTTCTACAATCTGATGATCACCAAGAGCGTTATTGCCGTAATCCTCAAACATAGCTCTTACCTGCAGAACTCTGACAACAGATTTCTGCTTTCTTTCAGTAAAGTCATACCAGAAATACGGAACAACATTAAGAAAAGCACCGAAAGCTGAAATGATAATTAAAGCACTGAGAAGTGTATATAAAACATTAGGATCATAAAGAGCTGAATACGCATTGTTGAAGTTATCCTGACCGTTAGCAAGCTGTTCGGAAAGGATTGTGCCGACTGTTTTGCCATCACCTAACATTCTGTTAAGAACATCAGGATTTGATGTTACAATTGCCGCATTCTCTTTGGTAATTCCGCCCTTTTCATAAATGAACGGAAGAACGGATGATGTAACAAGGCTGATAACAGCGCCTATAGTTGAAACAGCAGAAAACATACCATCAATACGCTCGCCTGTTTTATACTGCTGATAATCACGGATGTCTGCCTGAATTGCAGGGTTAAGAATATGTGCAAAAGAGCCCATAAACGCATTAAGATACATACATCCGAGAACAAGCCAGATAACTGCCTTAGGATCTGCCTTAATTGAAGGAAGAAGCATCAAAATGAATATGATATTGAATATATTCGTTACAACAAGAACAGCCTTTTTGCCCCATTTACGAATACAGAACGGAGCAAGAAGCATACCCCAAAGAGAAGCATTACCATACAGAGTTTGAACAAGACCGAACACATTACCGGAACAAACACCGCCGTAGTTATATACCCAGTTAAGAATATTGCTGTATGAAGCTTCAAGGAAGCCAATCCAGCCTGCAAAAGAAATAATCCAGAAATATTTATTCTTTGCAACAGCTTTTAAAGCATCAATAAACTTAATCTGAACAACGTGTGTTCTTGCCTGAACAATTCTTTCCTCGGTATTCTTATAAACAACGATACAGAGTAAGATACCAAGAATTGTAAGGATAGGATAAACCAACCTGTAAACACGGATATCAGTTGTATTTGAATGGAATACATTAGCAGCAATAAGTGGAGTTACCAACTGAACAATTGTCGGACCGAAGGAATAAACTACACTCTTAACTGATGCTACATCTGCTCTTTCCTGCGTGTTCGGTGACATAACATGAATCAAGTTCTCATATGCATCATAGAAGAAATAATAGAAGAAATGCAGGAACAGGTTAAACAGTAAAATCAGTGCACACTTTGCAATATAGGCATAGGTTTCACCAAAAACTTTTCCCGAACCGAAAATTACCTCAAGCTTATCATACGGGAACCACACCATCAGCATTGAAATAATAGCTGTCGGAATAGCCATTCTTACTATGTAAGGACGATATTTACCTGCTTTGCTTCGCGTATTATCAATAATATTAGCACGAATAGCCGTAAGAGGAATATTTGCAAGCACTGCAATAACATAAAGTATGTACATATGTGTTGGATCAACACCAAGAGTACTTGAAATAAGAGTATTATTTGTTGAAAGAAGACATGCGGTACCAATATTGATAATCAAATAAGCACCGATACCACCGCCTGAATAAGCGGCAATTTCTTTAAACGACATGAAACGACCCTTGGGAGCATCATTCCAATAATACTTAACATTGTCTATCACAGACGTTATTTTTTGTTTTAATGAATTTTCTGCCATATTCTTACCCCAATCTTTAAAATTAACTATTACAGTTTAACATATTTTAAATATAATAGCAACTAATATTGTATATTTTATATAGTTTTTTTTAATCTGTTGAATTGACCATAAAAATAAGGTGATTTTACGCTCTGCAGTATTCAAAAAAAGCAGTTGAAAACAACTGCTTTTGCTTAAACCATCTGTTTCATTAAATTAACTGAAGAGCCGAAAAATTTCTTATATGCTTCACAGAATTTCTGTTTATCTGCCCTGCTCCGTTTACAGCCTCCGCCCCTGCAAAGTGCAAAACAACTGCAATTTTTGCACTCCGCATCTATCTCAAAGCTTTCTTCAAGAAAAGCTTCAGCCTTTTTACTCTTCTGCATTTGGGAAAATGAAATATCATTTATATTTCCAAGCTGCCATTCATCTGTACAATAAAAATCACAGGGATAAACCGTTCCGTCACCCTCAACAACAAACTGAGTTGAGCAAAAGCCGTTCATTCCGCACTGCTCAGCATTCCATCCCTTAAGAAGCATTAAATAATTATCAAATGATCTTACCGAAACATTATTTCCCCTCATATTATCGTTATAATAGAGTTTAAATGCTTTATCCAGGAAGAGGAAATAATCATCATTATCCATATAGATTTCTTCGTTAAAATCGCCTTCAAACGGTTTCAGGCAATTGATATACTGAAAATTGTAAATACCATTCTGCTTCATAAGCCTGTAATTATCCCTCACGGTATTCGCAAGTTTTTTTGTAACAACAGACAGCACATTGAATTCCACGCCATATGTCTGAAGCATTTTTATACCGTTTAAAACATCATTATACGATGGCTTACCATTCGGATAAACACGGTACGCATTCTGATTTTCATTGCCGTCAAGCGATACGCCCAAGAGAAAATTATTGTCTTTAAAAAATGCACACCATTCCTCATTTATAAGCGTTGCATTTGTCTGCAGGCAGTATGTAATCTGCGAATGATATGAATTATGCTTTTTAACCAATTCAACAAATTCCCTGTAAAAACCGATACCTGAAAGCAAAGGCTCTCCGCCCTGAAATGTAAATATAATCCGTGTTCCTTTCGTGAACTCAACGGCAGATTTTACAATATTTTCTGCTGTTTTCAAACGCATAAAGCCTTTTGAATATTCCCCTCTTTCCGATGCAAGAGAGGAATAAAAGCAGTATTCACACTTCAGATTGCATAATGAAGAGGATGGTTTTATCATTACTGAAATTGCCATAGTTTCACCTCAATTTCAGACAGTACTTCAGTTGCATTTCCGTGAATAACAAGTTCCGCCCTGCCATCGTCAACACTTTTCCATAAATTCATCATTTCACCTTTATATGATTTCATCAATATATATAACTTTTGTTCCTGATGAAAATTGTTTCTGTGTATACTCCTTATTAACAGGAATTATTGTTATACAAACCGTTCCGCCTTTACAATATGAATATAATCCTATATTATCCTTTACATACAGCTGCTTTGGATAAGGGATTTCACCATTTGAAAAATAACTGCTCTCAGCACTTCCGTAATCATATAACTCGCGGTAAAATTTTTCAATACACTCATTATCAAAATCAGGAAAAAAAGTTTTTATAAAATAACGGCAGTTTTCCTTAAAATTGTTATAGCCATATTCAGTATAACTGTGTTCGGGAAAAACAAGATTAACATACTGAAGATAATCGCTATTCCCGGGAACATAAAACGATATAATGGAATCATTATAATTATTATTATCTCTTTTCGTTTGATAATAAAATGTTTCAAATTCCGAGTGTGCGGTTCTGCTGACGATATCAGAACTCCAGCCTTCAATATGACTCAAAAAAGGTTCTTTATTATCAGCTTTATAAATTGCATTGAAACAATCAATCAAATTATCAGCCGAAAAATTAAAAACCAGTTCGTTTTTTCTAAATTCGAGCACTTCAATTTTAAGCGGCTCGGTAATTTCACTAATACTTTCTGTTTCTATAACAGTATTATCATTTTCCGAAACGCCGGACAAATCACGCCCTGAACTTTTATTGTTAAAATAAAACACACTGATTGCAGCAACAGAAACAAAAACCAAAATCACCAATAAAACTTTATATTTCATCTTCATAATTTAAAAATTCATATTGTTCCAGCCCCACTGTGAAGAGCCGTTATATTTAACATAAATTTTATCTGCAGGAATTGAAAGCTCATCTCCAAAAATTTTGCAGACCTCTTTCGTCATTTCCTCACACTGTGCATCCGTTGATTTACCGAAAACAGAAATATCAACAAAAGCCATAGGCGAGCTCTCACCCTTAAAATACATTGAGCATTTATCATCAAAGCTGATCATAAGCCAGCTTTCGCTTTTACCCAGAATTTCAATTGCTTTGCCAAGCTTTGATTTTAATGCAAGCTCTTTTTCCTTGCTGATTTCAACATTTGTGTTTGTGTTTATGAAAGGCATAGTAAAACTCCTTTATTTTTTTATAAATCT
>CAJTMQ010000081.1 GCA_910577215.1 uncultured Eubacterium sp.
TGTAATTCTTTTGTAATGTTTGTAAATGGCAAGCTTAAAAAATTTTTTTAAAAAATTTTTGTTCCCTTATTTAGCACCTTTTTATGCGGTTTTGCCATATATATTGTTGTTTTTTTGCAAAAATAAATGTTACAAAAGAGTTTCGAAATATTAAAAGGGGTTTATTTTTTTTTTACACTTTGTTATAATACTGAAAGTGTGACTTGGGGTGGCATTTTTTGCCTTGCCTGAATCATATTATTTAAAGTTGATTTTTACTTGTTTTTATATATTATGTTTCAAATTAAGAGGTAATCGTTTTGGAGAATTTTGTAATCAGCGGCGGGTATGAGCTTTTCGGCGAAGTTAATATCAGCGGAGCCAAAAATGCAGCTGTTGCTATTATCCCTGCTGCAATTCTTGCTAATGATATTGTCAGAATAGAAAATATCCCTAAAATTTCCGATGTGTCACTTATTATCAAAATACTTGATTGTATGGGTGCATCTGTTAAACTTATTAATTCAGATACCATTGAGGTGGATTCAAGAGCACTTCAGAATAAAAGTGTTCCTTATGAACTTGCATCCCATTTCAGAGCAAGCTATTATCTTAT
Organism: uncultured Eubacterium sp.; assembly: GCA_910577215.1. GTDB lineage: Bacteria > Bacillota > Clostridia > Oscillospirales > Acutalibacteraceae > Eubacterium_R. The sequence goes on from CAJTMQ010000081.1 coordinate 596, forward strand.
AGGTGCAATGCTCGGCAGATTTAAAAGTGCAGAGGTTGCAATGCCCGGCGGATGCGATTTCGGCACTCGTCCCATAGATTTGCATATCAAGGGCTTTAAAATGCTTGGCGCAGATGTTAATGTTGTAAACGGAATGGTTTGTGCCAAGGCTGAGAAGCTTGTGGGCACTTCTATTTATATGGATAATGTATCTGTAGGTGCAACAATCAATGTTATGCTTGCGGCGGTTCTTGCAAGAGGGCTTACAGTTATTGAAAATGCTGCTAAAGAGCCTCATATTGTAGATCTTGCGAATTTCCTTAATTCTATGGGAGCAGATGTAAGAGGTGCAGGAACAGATGTTATCAAAATCCGCGGAGTTGAAAAGCTTCACGGCTGCACATATTCAATTATTCCCGATCAGATTGAAGCAGGCACATATATGGTGGCTGCTGCAGCCTGCGGCGGTGATGTGCTTGTTAAAAATGTTATACCGAAGCACCTTGAGTCAATCAGTGCAAAGCTTATTGAAGCAGGTGCAGAGATTATTGAGTATGATGATGCTGTTCGTGTAACAAGATTTAAGGCGCTGAATAAATGTAATGTTAAAACGATGCCTCATCCGGGCTTCCCTACAGATATGCAGCCGCAGATGGCAGTTCTTCTTGCTGTTGCAAGCGGAACATCGCTTTTGTCAGAGTCTGTTTGGGATAACCGCTTCCAGTATGTCGGTCAGCTTACCCGTATGGGTGCCAATATTCAGGTGGATGGCAAGCTTGCTGTTATAGATGGGGTTGACAGCTTAACGGGAGTTAAGGTTAAGGCAACAGATTTGCGTGCAGGTGCGGCAATGATTATTGCCGGTCTTATAGCTAAGGGCGAAACTGTTATTGAAGATATTCAGTATATAGACCGCGGTTATGAGGATGTTGTTAAAAAATTCTCTGCCCTAGGTGCTCAAATCAGCAGAGTAGAGGTTAGCGAGCCTGAGGAAATGGTAAGCGCAGGTTAATAAATGTTTGAGGGTGACTTTTGTCACCCTTGTTTTTTAGATAATAATAAAGTTGGAGAATACTATGGCAAAGGCGTGTCAGCTCTTTTCGGGCAGCAGCGGAAATTCAATATTTATAGGTAATAACAGCGGCGGAGTGCTTGTTGATATAGGTGTTTCTGCCAAAAGGTGTGAATATGCTCTTAACAGGTTGGGTGTTTCTCCTGAAAGTATAAAAGCAGTTTTTGTTACCCACGAGCACAGAGATCACGTTGCAGGTGTTCGTGTTTTTGCTTCAAGATATAAAATTCCTGTTTTTGCATCACCTGAAACGCTTGAAGAAATGAGAAGAACGGAGATTATAAACAATTCCGTTAATGCCTGTGAATTATACGGAGGTACGGATTTAAACGGAATGCTTGTTGAAGCGTTTGAAAATTCGCACGATTCCGTATCCTGCCTTGGATATAAGTTCACTTTGAGTGACGGCAGAAAAATTTCCGTTTGCACAGATACGGGTTATGTCACAGATGATGCCAAGGTCAAGCTTGCAGGCACGGATATGATTTTTCTTGAATCAAATCACGAAATATCAATGCTTGAAAACGGTGCTTATCCATACATATTGAAAAAAAGAATATTATCGCCTAAGGGTCACCTGTCAAACTTTGCAGCAGGTGAATTTGCAAAGGAGCTTTTGCAGAGCGGCACAACAAGATTTGTGCTTTCACATATAAGCAGGGAAAATAATGTGCCTGAAATTGCAAGGCAAAGCACCATTGCGGCACTTGACGAGCTTGGTGCAAAAGAAAATTCGGATTACAGACTTTATGTTGCAAAGCCTGAGAATGACGGAGGTCTGCTTGTTTTATGATTGGTGTGAATGTTGTTTGCGTAGGCAAGCTTAAAGAACGGTATTTGAAGGACGGCTGTGCCGAATATATAAAACGCCTTTCAGCTTTTTCAAAGGTAAATGTTTATGAGGTTGCCGAGGAACGCTGTGGTGATAATCCGTCTGATGCCGAAATTAAAAATGTTATTGAAAAAGAAGGAAACCGGATAGCTGCAAGAATTCCTAAGGGAAGCTGTGTTATTCCGCTTTGTATAGAGGGCAGAGAATATTCCTCACCTGAGTTTTCTGCCGAGCTTGAAAGGGCGAGTATGAATTATTCGTCCGTTACATTCGTGATAGGCGGCTCGTTCGGTCTTTCGCAAGAGGTAAAGGCACTTGGTAAAATAAAGCTTTCCTTCGGTAAAATGACATTGCCGCATCAGCTTGCAAGAATGGTGCTGCTTGAGCAGATTTACCGTGCATTTTCAATAAGCAATCATTCCAAGTATCATAAATAATTGTTTGACATTGAGATTTTCATGTGTTAGTATGAATTTAAGATAAATGAAGGAAATAAAGAATTATGTTTATGTTTAATTCTAAAATGAATAACTACGCTTACCCTATGCATTTTACATGGGGTTATTTGTCTTGTATTCATTTTGGGGTTAGTAAATCATAACGTTTGATTGAATATTTTTAACCGCTGATGAATGCAGATTTCATCGGCGGTTATTTTTGTTTTGGAGGATATTATGGGTAATGTAAGATTGGTGAAAATTAAAAAATGCGAAATTTTTAGGGCATGGCGTCTGCAAAGAAAGGGCTTCAGAGAAACTCTTGAAAAATATCAGGATTATAAAACAAGCCCTGCAACTGAAAACTTTATTAAGTTTTATCTTAAATTTGCAAATAAGGCAGCAGATAATTACCGGGTGCTGTATAACGGAAAAACAGCAGGTGCATTATGTATTGTTTCAAAGCCTGATTGCATATGGCTTGGCAGATTTTATATTCTTCCCGAATACAGAAATAAGGGAATAGGGCAGCAGGCTTTAATCCTTGCAGAACATCTATACCCCGCCGCTTTGCGGTGGCGGCTTGATACAATACTTGAAGAGAAAAATAATATTCATCTGTACGAAAAACTCGGCTATAGGGAATACGGTGAACACAAAAGAATAAGCGACAAAATGACAATTATAAATTATGAAAAGGAGATAGAATAATGAACAGAAGTAAAGAAATCGAATACATTACAAATTACTATAATGATTATGATGAAGAAGGAAGACTTCTCAGAAAATTCAATTCGCTTGAATATATCACTACAATGAAATATATTAAACAGTATTTAAGAAAAGAAATGAAAATTCTTGAAATCGGAGCAGGTACGGGAAGATATTCGCTTACACTTGCCGAAGAGGGATACAGGGTTGATGCAGTTGATCTTGTTCAGCATAATATTGATATTTTTAAAAGCAAAATGAAGCCGAATCATAAGGTAACCATAAAACAGGGAGATGCGTGTAATCTTGATTATATTAAGGATAATACATATGATATAACTCTGCTGCTTGGTCCTATGTATCATCTGTATCATGATGAGGATAAGCTGAAAGCGTTATCCGAAGCAATCAGGGTGACTAAAAGCAATGGTGTGATTTTTGTTGCCTACTGCGGAAATGATGCCGTGGTATATGATTATATTTTCAGAAGAGATAATCTCAGGTATTATAAAGAAAATAATTATATTGATGATAATTTCCATACTGCATCGGTTCCGGAATTTATTATTGAATTATACCGCAAGGAGGATGTAGACAGGCTGATGGCCAATTTTAATACGAAAAGGCTTCATTATGTGGGAACGGATATGATTTCCCGCTTTATAGCTGATGAGATAGATAATATGGACAGTTACACCTTTGAAAATTATGTTAAATTCCATCTTCAGATGTGTGAGCGTAATGATATGGTTGGGCTGTCAACGCATATGCTTGATGTATTCAGAAAGGAATGCTAAGTGGATTTAATCGACGCTTGATTATTTCGTAAACTTGTGGTATATTAATACCAATTCAAAACGAAAGAGGTGAAAAGATGTATAACTTTTCTTGCAGATAAAATTGAAATATGCAGTAATGCATTTCTATGGCATTATTGCGTCTGTTGCAGGAAAGTTATTACGTCTAAATCACTCATTATATAGTTCCGCCTTGTTTTATCGGGCGGTGTAATTGTGCTATTGCGAGCTGCAGGAATTAACTTTCTTGCAGCTCATTTTTTGTTAAATCAGGAGGAAATCATAATGGCAATGATTAAAGTTGAAAATCTTACATTCGCGTATCCGTCAAGCTATGATAACATTTTTGAAAATGTAAATTTTCAGATAGATACGGATTGGAAGCTCGGTTTTATCGGCAGAAATGGCAGAGGAAAAACCACCTTTCTTAATCTTTTGCTAGGTAAATATGAATACAGCGGAAAAATTATAACATCTGTGCAATTTGATTATTTCCCGTATTCTGTTGAAGATAAAAGCAGGCTTACACAGGAAATTTTGCAGGAGGTTTGCCCTCTGGCGCAGGAATGGGAATTTATGCGTGAGCTTTCCTTGCTTGATGTGGATACAGATGTGCTGCAAAGAGCTTTTGAAACACTTTCAAACGGCGAGCAGACAAAGATACTGCTTGCGGCACTATTTTTGAATGAGGGGCATTTTTTGCTGATAGATGAGCCTACCAATCATCTGGATACCAAAGCAAGAAAAACAGTATCGCAATATCTTAAAAAGAAAAAAAGCTTTATATTAGTTTCTCATGACAGAAATTTTCTTGACGATTGTGTGGATCATATTCTGTCCTTGAACAAAGCCGATATTGAAGTGCAAAGCGGAAACTTCTCGTCATATATGGTGAATTTTGAACGGCAGCAGGAAGCCGAAATCAATCAGAATGAGCGTCTGCAAAAGGATATTAAGCGGCTGCAGCAGTCGGCAAGGCGTTCTGCAGTATGGTCTGACCGTGTTGAATCAACAAAAATCGGTGCGTATGACAAAGGCTTTGTAGGTCACAAAGCTGCCAAAATGATGAAACGTTCAAAGCTGGCGGAGGCAAGAAAACAGCTTGCGATAGAGCAGAAATCACAGCTTCTGAAAAACAGGGAAACCGCAGAGGGTTTAAAGATGATTCCGCTTGCTTATCATTCCGACAGACTGGCTTCATTTTCAGAGGTTTCGGTTTCTTATGACGGAAAGACGGTTTGCAAGCCTGTAACGTTCACAGTGCAAAGAGGTGACCGTATTGTGCTTGACGGCAGAAACGGAAGCGGAAAAAGCAGTCTGCTAAAACTTTTGATTGGCGAACAGATTGAGCATACAGGATTGGTGCAGATTGCTTCAGGTCTTGTTATTTCTTATGTGCCGCAGGATACCTCTCACCTTTATGGTACGCTGTCAGAATTTGCAGAGGAAAACAAAATAGATGAAAGTCTGTTTAAGTCGGTACTGAGCAAATTGGATTTTCATCAAATACAGTTTGGCAAGAATATGCAGGATTTTTCAGGAGGACAGAAGAAAAAAGTGCTTATAGCAAAAAGCCTTTGCGAACAGGCTCATTTGTATGTGTGGGATGAGCCGCTCAATTTTATAGATGTTTATTCACGTATACAGATTGAACAGCTTATAAATGAGTTTTCACCAACAATGATTTTGGTTGAGCACGACAGTGCTTTTAGGGATATGATAGCCACAAAAAACGTGAAACTATAGATGTTATGTAAATAAAAAGCCAAGCATAGTTATATTATGCTTGGTTTTTTATTTTTGAAATTTCGGCTGTATTGTATGACAAAAAATACTTTTTTGTAGAAAAAACAATTGATTTGGTATTTATATTGATTGTAAAAATATTTTATGGTAATGAAGTGATAGGACAATCAAAATCAATTAATGTTTTGTGTAGTATAAGCCTTACAGCAAAATAATAAATAGGTTTTGCTATAAAATAGAATATTTTTACTTTACAGACATTAGCAAATCTTGA
>CAJTMQ010000082.1 GCA_910577215.1 uncultured Eubacterium sp.
ATCCTTAAAGTTGACTGCTTTCTTAATCATCAGATAGATGTGCCGTTTCTTAAAGAGGTCGGCAAGGAATTTCACCGCCTTTTCAAAGATGATAATGTAAATAAAATTTTAACGGTTGAAGCATCGGGCATCGCAATCGGTTCTATGGTTGCACAGGAATTTGAGTGCCCGCTTGTTTTTGCAAAGAAGAATAAAACAAAAAATATCGCAGGGGATGTGTATACAACACCCGTTGAGTCCTTTACCCACGGTACCACCTATGATATTATGGTTTCCAAGCGTTTCCTCGGTAAAGGGGACAGAGTGCTTATAGTTGACGATTTCCTTGCAATTGGAAATGCTCTTAAAGGGTTAATCAAAATTGTAGAAGACAGCGGAGCAGTTCTTGCAGGCTGCGGCACGGTTATTGAAAAAGGCTATCAGCACGGAGGGGACAGGCTTCGCGAGCAGGGCATAAGAGTTGAAAGTCTTGCTATAGTTGAAAGTATGGATTGTAGAACAGGCGAAATTATTTTTCGTGATTAATTTGGATTATTCGGCAATTCAGCCTGATAATATAAAACTCATTTAATTTTCTATTACGGAGGTAGAAAACATGAAAATGGCAAAGAAAATTTTAGCAATTCTTCTTAGTGTGCTTTTTGTAGCAGCTGCATTTGTAGGCTGTTCATCAAACGCTGGAGATGATAAAGGCAAAAATGATTCAGCTTACGCAAACGTTAAGATTGGTTTCATCTGCTTGCACGATGAAAACTCAACTTATGACCTTAACTTCATAAGAGCAGCTAAGGAAGCTGTTGGAAAATTAGGTCTTGGTGAAGATCAGTACATCATCAAAACAGGTATTCCCGAGGGCCAGGAATGCAAAGAGGCTGCGGATGATCTTGTTGATGCAGGATGCACAATCATATTCGCAGACAGTTTCGGTCATGAGGATTATATGATTCAGGTTGCACAGGAGAATCCTGATGTTCAGTTCTGTCACGCAACAGGAACAAGAGCTCATACAGAGGGGCTTGCAAACTATCATAACGCATTTGCTTCAATCTACGAAGGCCGTTACCTTGCAGGTATTGCAGCAGGTATGAAGCTTAATGAAATGATTGCAGCAGGCAAGTTCACAGCTGATGAAGCTAAAATGGGATATGTTGGTGCGTTTACATATGCAGAGGTTATTTCAGGTTATACATCCTTCTTCCTTGGTGCAAAGAGTGTTTGCCCAACCGTAACTATGGAGGTTACCTTCACAGGCTCTTGGTATGATGAGGCTAAGGAAAAGGAAGGTGCAAATAAGCTTATTGCTAACGGATGTAAACTTATCAGTCAGCATGCGGATTCCATGGGTGCTCCGACAGCTTGCGAAGCAGCAGGTGTTCCTAATGTTTCTTATAACGGAAGCACAATTGATGCTTGTGCAAACACCTTTATTGTTTCTTCAAGAATCAACTGGGCTCCATATTTTGAGTACATCATCAAGCAGAATGCTGCAGACCAGGCAATTGATAAGGACTGGACAGGCACACTTGCAACAGATTCAGTTGTTCTTACAGATATCAATGAGGCTGTAGCAGCTCAGGGTACAGCAGATGCTGTTGCAGAGGCTAAGGCTAAGCTTCAGGACGGCACACTTCACGTTTTTGATACTTCTGCATTTACTGTAACAGTTACAGACAGCAAAAATGCAAATGCAAAGGTTGACGCTGATGGTCATATGACAAGCTATATGGCTGATGTTGATACTGATGCAGCTTACACAGGCGATACAGAGGCTGTTGTTGACGGATACTTTGCAGAATCCAAGGATCGTTCAGCTCCTTATTTTGATGTTCAGATTGACGGTATCGATCTTCTTGATACAGAGTTCTAATTATTGAAAATACTTTTTAACAATCCGTGGCCGTGCTTATACACGGTCACAGATTTTTTAATCAACTTTTGCGGAGGTAAGCGATGAAAGAGGCGTTTGCTATTGAATTAAAAGGCATAACAAAAACCTTTGGCAGTGTTATTGCAAATAAAGATGTTAACCTTCAGGTTAAACAGGGTGAAATCCTCGCAATTCTTGGTGAAAACGGAAGCGGAAAAACAACATTGATGAATATGGTCTCCGGAATTTACTTTCCTGATGAGGGACAGATATTTGTTAATGGGGAAGAGGTTGTTATTCGTTCTCCCAAAGATGCATTTAAGTACAAAATCGGAATGATACATCAGCATTTTAAGCTTGTCGATGTTTTTACCGCTACTGAAAATATAGTTCTCGGTATTAAGGATAATAAAAAATTCAATATCAAGGCTGCAAAAAGCAGAGTTAAGGAAATAACGGAAAAATACGGTTTTGTGATTGACCTTGATAAGAAAGTTTATGAAATGTCTGTTTCCGAAAAGCAGACCGTTGAAATAATTAAGGTGCTTTACAGAGGGGCGGATATACTTATTCTTGATGAGCCTACTGCTGTTTTGACTCCTCAGGAAACGGAAAGATTATTTAATGTTCTGCGCCGTATGAGAAAAGACGGTAAATCCATTATAATAATTACCCATAAGCTTCATGAGGTGCTTGAAATATCAGACAGAGTTACCACACTTCGCAAGGGCGAATATGTCGGTACAGTTAATACAAGTGAAGCTACAGAGCAGTCATTAACCGAAATGATGGTTGGTGAAAAGGTTACTCTTAACATAAAAAGAAATGACCCTAAAAATCTTAAAGAGGTTTTGACTGTAAAAAATCTTTCGGTCAAGGGCGCAGAGGATAAGCTTATTCTTGATGATGTTAATTTCACTGCCTATTCGGGTGAAATTCTCGGCATTGCAGGTATTTCCGGCTGCGGACAGAAGGAGCTTCTGGAATCAATTGCAGGGCTTCAAAAGACCATTCAGGGCTCCAGTATTATTTACAGTCCTGAAGATACCGAGCTGAAAGAACTTGTCGGTAAGTCACCGAGGGAAATACGTAAGCTGGGTGTAGCACTTTCTTTTGTGCCGGAGGACAGACTCGGTATGGGTCTTGTTGGCAATATGGATATTATTGATAATATGATGCTCAGAAGCTATAAAAAAGGTGCATCTGCTTTTCTTGACAGAAAAGATCCGAAAAGCCTTGCAGAGCGTATTATCGAAAGTCTTGATGTTGTTACTCCCAATGCATCAACACCTGTTCGCCGTTTATCGGGCGGTAATGTTCAGAAGGTGCTTGTAGGCCGTGAAATTGCGTTGAACCCAAAGGTTCTTATGGTTGCTTATCCCGTAAGAGGTCTGGACATCAATTCTTCTTACACAATTTATAATCTGCTTAATAAGCAAAAGGAAAGCGGAGTTGCAGTTATTTTTGTCGGCGAGGATTTAGACGTTTTAATTGAACTCTGTGATAGAATTATGGTTATGAATTCAGGTAAAATTACGGGTATTGTTGACGGCAGAACTGCTGTTAAGGAAGAACTTGGACTGTTGATGACGAAAAGTACGGAAAAGGAGGAGCATTGAAAATGAGTGTTGGTAAAAAAAAGAAAGAACCGCTTTTTCATATTGTGAAACGAGATGCTCTTCCGTGGCAGAAAACGTGGCTTATACGCGTAGGGGCAATTGCCGCTGCACTTATTGTTTGTGCATTGTTAACAGTGTTTTTGACTCATGAAAATCCTATAAGTGTTTATGCAACAATGTTTAAAGGTGCTTTCGGCACAACAAGAAGAGTGTGGAATCTGTTTCAGAGTCTCGCAATACTTCTTTGTATTTCTCTTGCCGTAACGCCTGCATTTAAAATGCGGTTCTGGAATATCGGTGCAGAGGGTCAGGTTCTTATCGGAGGTCTTGCAACTGCAGCCTGTATGATTTGCCTTGGCGGAAAAATTCCGAATGCACTTCTTATTGTTGTTATGATTATTGCGAGCATAGCAGCGGGTGCGGTCTGGGCATTGATTCCTGCATTCTTTAAGGCGAAGTTTTACACTAATGAAACCTTGTTTACGCTTATGATGAATTATGTTGCAATTCAGCTTGTTTCATATTTTGTTATGTATTGGGAATCTCCGAAAGGTTCAGGCAAAATCGGTATTATCAATCAGGCAGGTCACGAAGGCTGGTTTCCTGTTATAGGAAATTATGATTATCTTCTGAATATCATAATTGTTTTTGTTATTACCATATTGATGTATATTTATCTGAAATACAGCAAGCACGGCTATGAAATTTCAGTTGTTGGTGAATCGGAAAATACGGCAAGATACATAGGTATTAATGTTAAAAAGGTTATTATCCGCACAATGCTTCTTTCGGGTGCAGTTTGCGGTGTGGCAGGTTTGTTGCTTGTAGGAAGCACAAACCACACCATCACAACAACTGTTGCAAACGGACGCGGGTTTACGGCAATTATGGTTTCGTGGCTTGCAAAGTTTAACCCGATATATATGATTTTAACATCATTTATTCTTGTTTTCCTTGAAAAGGGCGCAGGCGAAATTTCAACTGTGTTCGGTCTGAATCAGTCTTTTTCAGACATTATAACAGGTATTATTTTATTCTTTATAATCGGAAGTGAATTTTTTATTAACTATCAGCTTCATTTCCGTCATTCACACAAGGAGGTAAAGTAAAATGGTTTCTTCAACAATAATTACTTTTCTTCAGCGTGCGGTTTGTCAGGGAATTCCGTTGCTTTATGGTGCAACAGGTGAAATCCTGACTGAAAAATCAGGAAACCTTAATCTTGGTATTCCCGGTATTATGTATGTTGGCGGTATCAGCGGCGTAATAGGTTCATTTCTGTATGAAAATTCACTTGCATCACGTGATTTAATAAATCCTGTGCTTGCAGTGCTTATTCCGGTTATCTGTACTGTTTTCGGCTCAATGCTTGTTGGTCTTATCTATTGCTTCCTTACAGTAACATTAAGAGCAAATCAGAATGTTACGGGTCTTGCAATCACAACCTTCGGTGTTGGCTTCGGAAACTTTTTCGGCGGTTCGCTTGTTAAGCTTACAGGCAGTGATGTTCCTTCCGTAGCACTTACGGCAACAAGCAATTTCTTCAGAAAAACACTTCCGTTTGCCGAAACAACAGGCTGGTTCGGCAAGGTATTCTTATCATATGGTTTTCTGGCTTATGCTGCAATTATTATTGCAATACTGTGTGCAGTGTTCCTCAGACGTACAAGAGGGGGACTCCATCTCAGGGCAGTAGGTGAAAATCCTGCAACAGCAGATGCAGCAGGCATAAATGTTGAAAAAACAAAGTATTTTGCAACCTGCATAGGCAGTGTAATAGCAGGCTTGGGCGGACTTTATTATGTTATGGATTATGCCTGCGGTGTATGGTCAAACGAAGGCTTTGGTGACAGAGGCTGGCTTGCAATTGCTCTTGTTATATTTGCAATCTGGAAGCCTGATTTTGCAATATTCGGCTCTATCCTTTTCGGTGGTCTTTATATTGTTTATCTGTATATCCCGGGTCTTGCACTGCGCACGCAGGAACTTATTAAGATGCTTCCGTATGTGGTTACAATTATAGTTCTTATAATCAGCTCAATGCGCAATAAAAAAGAAAATCAGGGCCCGCAGTCACTCGGACTGTCTTACTTCAGGGAGGAGCGTTAGTATGCTGTCTGATATTGAAAAAATTCTTGTTTCGGAGGAAGAACTCAGAAAAATCAATGTCCGCTTAGGTGAAAAAATAACAGAAGATTTTGAAGGCAAAAATCTTCTTGTACTCGGTATTCTTAAAGGCTGTGTGTTTTTTATGACGGATCTTGTAAGAAATATTAATCTGCCTATGAGTATAGATTTTATGTCCGTTTCTTCATACGGCAGCGGCACTGAATCAACGGGCAGAGTAAAAATCACCAAGGATATTGATATAGATTTGAATGGCTATGATGTTCTTCTTGTTGAAGATATTCTTGACAGCGGCAGAACACTCAACTATGTTTCGGATATTCTTAAAACAAGGGGTGCCAAATCAATCAGCATTGTTACACTTCTTGATAAGCCTGAAAGGCGTGTTGCTCCTATAACTCCCGATTATGTAGGCTGTGATGTGCCGGATGAATTTGTAGTAGGCTATGGTCTTGATTATGATCAGAAATACAGAAATCTTCCGTATATAGGACAGCTTCGCCGAAGTGTTTATGAAAAATAATATAAATAAAAGCACCTTTGCATAAAAAGCAAAGGTGCTTTTTTATATGTTAATTTTGGTTTTTATATTAAATTATTAT
>CAJTMQ010000083.1 GCA_910577215.1 uncultured Eubacterium sp.
AAAGCTACGGTAGCGGAAATGCAAAAACATATGCACTTTCCGACGCAAGCTTCGATATAAACAAGGGTGAATTCTGCATTTTGCTTGGTGAATCGGGAGCAGGTAAAACTACTCTGCTTAATCTGCTTGGCGGAATGGATACTGTTTCGGGCGGAAAAATCAAGTTTAACGGAACAGAAATATCCTCTCTTGGCAAGCGTGATTTAATAAAATACCGCCGCCATGAGGTTGGCTTTGTATTTCAGTTTTATAACCTTATACCAAATTTAACAGCTCTCGAAAATGTTGAAATTGCCGCTCAGCTTTGTGAAAATCCTATTCCTGCAAAGGAAGCCATTGAAATGGTTGGCCTTACCAAGCGTGCGGACAACTTCCCTTCTCAGCTTTCAGGCGGTGAGCAGCAGAGAGTTGCCATTGCCAGAGCACTTGCAAAAAATCCAAGACTGCTTCTTTGTGATGAACCTACGGGCGCTCTTGATTATGTAACAGGCAAGGCTGTATTAAAAATGCTTTATGAACTCAGCCGCAAGCAGGGAACAACCGTTGTTATTATTACACATAATCAGGCAATTGCCCCTATGGCAGACAGGATTATCCGTATTAAAAGCGGTAAAATAGAATCAAATAAGAAAAACAGCAGAATCATCCCGATTGATGAGATTGAATGGTGATGCCGATGGGTCTTTCTGTATTTAAACTTACAATGCGTGATATACGCTCCTCCTTCGGCCGCTTTGCCGCCTTGCTGCTGATTGTTACACTGAGCGTAGGCTTCTTTTCCGGACTTAAAACAACAAAAAGTGCCATGGCAAAAACTGCAAGCAACTATCTCAGTAAACTGAATTTTTATGATTACAGGCTGCTTTCCACTATAGGCTTTACTGAGGATGACGAAAAAAGCTTCTCGTCCGAAAACTACATCAGCCTTGCCGAAGGCGGAAAAAGTGTTGATGCACTTATTTATTATCAGGACGCAAAAGTCCCCTTTAAATTTATTGCTCTTCCTGAAAAAATCAATATTCCTGCTGTTGTTGAGGGCAGAATGCCCAATGCAAATAATGAATGTGCCGTTGATGCACGGGTATTTGATCATGATATTATCGGCACAAAAATAACTCTTGCCGATGAAAACAGCGAAGCTGTAGCTGAAAGCATTTCAGAAACGGAATTTACTGTTGTAGGTACAGTCAGCTCTCCTTTATACCTTGGCAACAACCGCGGAACAACTGACATAGGCAGCGGTTCTCTTGAGGGCTTCATATACATTAACCCTGAGTGTTTTAAGAGTGAATATTTCACGGAAATGTATCTCACGCTCAGAGAAACTGCCACCGCTTACAGCGATGAATATAACAAATTGATAAGTGAAAACAAATCATCTGTTTCCGAGAGCTTCAAAGCAATTATCGAAAATCGTTACTATAATGAGCTTGGTGTAAGTAAGGACGATCTCGCGTTGCTTGCTGCATTATACGGAGTAGATGTTGATGAATTGCAGGAAGAACTTAAAAAGCAAAGGGATTTTGAAAATCCGTCAACCTATATTCTTACAAGAAGTGAAAACCTAGGTTATGCAAGCTTTGAGAGTGACACCTCCATAATCAGCGGAATTGCGAATATCCTTCCCGTATTTTTCATACTTATTGCAATGCTTGTGTGCATTACCACGATGACAAGAATGGTCGATGAAGAACGCACACAGATTGGTGTTTTTAAATCACTCGGCTACAGTAATTCACAAACAACTAAAAAATATTTATTATATGCAGGTTTAGCGACACTGCTCGGCTGGGTAATCGGCTTCTTCCTCGGAACCTGGGGCTTACCCGAAATCTTCTGGTATGCATATAATTCCTTATACGATTTTGCACCTATTGAATATTTATTTAATCCTTGGCTTGCGGTTTTAACCTTTGTTGTTGCAATGATCGGTATTCTCGGCAGTACATGGCTTTCGTGTGCTAAAGAGCTTTTCAGCAATCCCGCAATGCTTATCCGTCCTCGTGCTACGAAAGCAGGAAAGCGAATTCTTCTTGAAAGAATTACCCCACTTTGGAACAAACTGTCATTTTTACACAAGGTTACACTGCGCAACATGTTCCGTTATAAGAAACGGCTTATTATGATGTTGGTCGGCGTAAGCTGCAGTGCAGGACTTGTTCTTACCGCATTCGGTGCACGTGATTCAATGATTAATATCGGAACACTTCAGTTTGATAATGTGCAGAAATATCAGCTTGAGGCAACTTTTACCGAAGGAAATGAAGAGTCGGCACTTGCTGAAATAAACAAGCTATCCGAAATAGATTCGTCATTCACCTGCTCTTCAATTTATGTTGATTTGATTGCTGATAAAAATATGAGCTCCGTAAGCTTTTTTACCTTTGATGATACAAGCCGCCTTTCAGATTTCTGGAGTTTCAAAAACGGCTCTGATGACATTGCTTTCCCTACTGATGGCAATATAATAATCAGTAAGGGTATTGCGGACAAACTATCTCTCAATGTGGGCGATGAACTGAAAATCAGAAATTCGGATAGAAGAGCCATTACGGCAATAATAAGCGGAATTTTTGATAATTACACATACAATTATGTTATAGCCTCCGCAAACACCTATTCAGCTTCATTTGGTGAATGGAAATCAAATACTGCACTTTTATCCACACAGCAGGAGGATACAAAGGCTATTGCAGAAAAGCTGACAGGTATTAAAGAGGTTATCGCAGTAACGCAGCTATCAATAACAAAGGATGCTGTTGATAATGCACTGTATTGTCTGAACTATATCATATGGATTATCGTACTGCTTTCGGGTATGCTTGAATTTATTGTAATATTCAATTTAACAAATATAAATATTGCGGAGCGCAGACGTGAAATCGCAACCGTTCAGGTGCTTGGATTTTATCCCAAGGAGCAGAACAGCTATGTCCTCCGTGAAAATCTTTTGCTTTCAATCTTTTCAAGCCTTATCGGTCTTCCGCTCGGAATTCTGTTCCACAGAGTTGTAATGAAAATGATAGTGATAGACAGAATCAGCTTTGATATTTATATTCAGCCTCAAAGCTATGCTATTGCACTGTGCTGCACAATTCTTTTTGCAATCATAATCAATCAGGTTATGAAGAAGCAGATAGATAAAATTCCTATGGCAGAATCCTTAAAAGCAGTTGAATAACATTATAGCAAACAGCCTCCGATACATTAGTATCAGAGGCTGTTTTACTATAAGCAAATAAAATTACTCAAATATTTGTTGTTCTTTTTTCAGCTTTTTTCTCTTTTTGAAAAGATTAATCATACCTATCAGAATAAACACAGCAAGAATAAGATTGATTATGCCGATAAAATTTCCTTTAAAATCTTGAGAAAAACACAAATACATATTAAAACATCCAAAATATAAATTCAATATGAACAACAACATTGTAAATCGTATAATTCTTGTTAAGTATTTAATGCGAGAGGAGGTGTCAGAAAATAACTGAAAATCCTCTCCGCAGGTTTTCTTGCGAAAATATGCCCAACGATTACATATACCTATATGTTCTGCGCCCGTTTCTTCAAGAAATTCTATATATTTTGTATTTTCAATACTTTTAAAGTTGTTTTCTAAAAATTGCAGGCAAATCTTATACTCTCCAGGCATACAATCCTCAAATTCATAACGGCAGAAACCAACAGAGATTAAAGCAAGGCCTTTTGCCGCCATTTCGTTCAGCCATCGCTCTTCTTTGTCAAAGTTCCATACAAAAAATCCCTTATGAATAACTTTTCTCATAGCTATACCTCCAAAATTCGATTACCGTTTTCAATCAATTCTTCCAGGCGTATTATTTCAGCACGCAGCATTGCCTTTCCCTGCGCTGTTATAAGATATTCCTTTTTTCTGCTTCCCTTTTCTTCAGAAACAGCAATAATCCATCCTTTTTCCAAAAGCGTATTAATTGCACCGTAAAGCGTACCTGCTGCTAATTTAACTCTTCCGTTTGAAAGTTGATCAACATTCTGCATGATGCCATAGCCGTGCATCGGCTTGGTAAGTGACAGCAAAATATAATAAACCGCTTCCGTTAGTGCCTGATAAGACAATTCCATCACCTCTATATCGTTCCACGTTATATCGTTTTCCGATATATTTATTATATCGTCAACCGATATATTTGTCAATAGTAAAAAATAAAAATAGCCTCGGAGTCCGGCTTCCCCAAGCCCAACTCCGAGGTCTTAAACTTTATTCCCACTCCACTGTTCCGGGTGGTTTTGAGGTTATGTCATAAACAACGCGATTTACGTGTGCAACCTCATTTGTTATACGGTTAGATACCTTTGCAAGTATATCATACGGTATCTTTGCCCAGTCCGCTGTCATAAAGTCATCCGTTGTAACGGCTCTTATGCCGATAAGATGATCATATGTCCTGTGATCACCCATAACGCCGACTGTCATTACATTCGGCAGAACACAGAAGAACTGCGCAAGATTTTTTTCATAGCCGTTCTTCGCCATTTCATCCCGAAGTACCCAGTCTGCTTCCTGAAGAATTTTAATTTTATCAGCAGTAAGCTCACCGATAATTCTTACGCCGAGTCCGGGACCCGGGAACGGCTGACGCCATACAAGCTCTTTCGGAATTCCCAGCTTTTCGCCGACCTTGCGAACCTCATCCTTGAACAAATCAGCAAGCGGCTCTATAACGCCGAGGAACTCCACATCATCAGGAACATTTACCCTGTTGTGATGTGTTTTTATAACGGCGGCATCGCCCTTACCGCTTTCAATACAGTCAGGATAAATTGTGCCCTGTGCGAAAAAGCCCTTATCCTGCTGCTTTCTGATTTCACTCCAGAAAACATTGAAAAACTCAGTACCGATAATTTTTCTTTTCTGCTCAGGATCTGTTACTCCCTTGAGCTTCGCAAGGAACTGTTCGCCGCAGTTTACACGAACAAAATTCATATCAAAAAGGGTTGTAAAGGTTTTTTCAACAAAATCACCCTCATCCTTACGCATCAAGCCCTGATCCACAAAAACACAGGTAAGCTGCTTTCCTACTGCACGGGATAAAAGACCTGCTGCAACCGAAGAATCCACTCCGCCTGAAAGACCGAGAATAACATTCTTATCGCCAATCTGCTCCTTAAGCTTTGCAACAGTGTTATCAATAAAGTTATCCATAACCCAGTCACCGCTGCAGCCGCAAACTTCATACAGGAAATTACGCAGCATTATATTGCCGTATTCACTATGCGTAACCTCAGGGTGAAACTGAACTGCATATAATTTCTTTTCGGTGTTTTGCATTGCCGCACAAGGGCAGTCATCTGTTACAGCAACAATTTCAAACCCATTCGGTGCTTCGGAAATATAATCCGTATGACTCATCCACACAATGTTTTTTTCAGGCACATCCTTAAAAATAGGCGATGTTTTTGAAGTAATTTCAATCTTACCGTATTCCGAAACAGGTGCAGTTTCAACCTTACCGTCTGCCATCCAAGCAATAAGCTGGCAGCCGTAGCAAATGCCAAGTACAGGCACACCGATTTCAAGAATGTCTTTTGTATAATGCGGGGAGGACATATCAAAAACGGAATTCGGACCACCCGTGAATATGATACCCTTGTAGTTTTTCGCTTTAATTTCTTCAATAGGTGTTGTGTATGGCAGAATTTCAGCATAAACATTGTTATCACGCACACGCCTTGCGATAAGCTGGTTATACTGACCGCCAAAATCAAGAACAAGAATTTTCTCCATTTCCATCCTCCTAAAATAATAAACTTATAATTTAAAATATTATA
>CAJTMQ010000084.1 GCA_910577215.1 uncultured Eubacterium sp.
CCCTTTGGAGTTAACGAATCTTTTTCATAATCAGGATCAGCGTGACGGCAAATAATTATTTTCATAATAAAACCTCTTCTTTAAATTCATACATTAGAATTATAACATTTATGCGGTAAAAAGTATATGAAAACTTGATATTATAATTTTATACAAATTATAAATTACTTCAGTTCTGTTTGATTCTGTTATATAAATATGATACAATTAATTTATGAGAATTTTAATTGATGCAGACGGCTGCCCTGTTACAAAGGCGGCAATAAAAATTGCTGACAAGCATAATATCGAAGCCGTGATATTCTGTGACACCAGCCATATTTTTGATTATCCCGGTATTAAAGTAATAACCGTTGGAAAAGGTGCAGACAGTGCTGATTTTGCACTTGTGAACAGTATTGAAGCGAACGACATTATTGTTACGCAGGATTACGGACTTGCCGCTATGGCTCTGTCACGAAAAGGCAGACCCTTAACACAAAACGGTGTTATTATCAGCAGCAATAATATTGATATGCTTCTGGCAACCCGACACGCTGCAAAAAAAGCAAGAATGGCGGGCAAGCATTTAAAAGGTCCGTCCAAGCGGACCAGGGAGCAGGATATTCAGTTTGAAATTTCTTTAAAATCTATGCTTAATTAAAATTCGGACTTGATATATATTTATATAAAACATATAATATAAGAAAAATTTTACAGGAGAAGCATTATGAAAGTAAGAATACCTAAACACAGAGAATTTTTAATCAAATTTGAAGATAAGTATGAAAAGGCTGACGAGGCATGGGATGCTCTTAATCAGATTGTTAAGGATTATTCTGTTGACGGCAAATCAATTTATACCGAAACCTTTATTGAGGATAATGAGGACAAAGTAAAGGCTTTGCAGGAAAAATACGAATTTACTTACGAAATCATTGAAAAATAAGGCGATAAAATGGAAAAGAAAAAGGTTTATGCAGTTGCAACAGCTCATTTAGACACCGTGTGGCGCTGGAATCTTGCAACAACTATTGAGGAATACATACCTGATACAATTGCAAAAAATCTTGATTTGATTGAAAAATACCCTCATTACAGGTTTAATTTTGAGGGTGCTTTTCGCTATGCGCTTATAGAGGAATACTATCCAAGGCATTTTGAAATCATCAAGGATTTAATCAATCAGGGCAAATGGTGCGTGTCCGGCTCAAGCTATGAAAACGGAGATGTCAATATTCCCTCTCCCGAAGCATTATTCAGAAATATTCTTCTCGGAAACGGCTACTTTAAAGAAAAATTCGGAAAAGAAAGCAAGGATATCTTTCTGCCCGACTGCTTCGGCTTCGGCTATGCACTTCCTGCCGTTATGAAGCACGCAGGACTGAACGGCTTTACAACTCAGAAATTAAGCTGGGGCTCTGCTTACGGTCAGCCGTTTGATATAGGAATCTGGAAAGGTGTTGACGGCTCAAAGGTTTTTGCTTCAACAGATGCAAAATCATACCGTTACAAATTCAGCGGCGATATTCGTGCAGATTTAGGTATTATCAATAAAGTAGCGGCAAATGCGAACAGATTCGGATTTCCTCAGACACTTAACCTTTACGGCACAGGTGACTGGGGCGGCTCACCTACTGAAGAAAGCGTTAAAGCCATTGAAGAAAGCGTTGCCAAAAATACTGAAAATGATTTTGAGGTTGTTTCCGCATCATCAGATGAAATGTTTTGCGATATGGAAAAACTGCCTGAAAGTGTAACAAATAAATTCCCTGTTTGGGATAACGAGCTTGTTATGACCTCTCACGGTGCAGGCTCATACACCTCGCGCACAATGAGCAAGCGTCTGAATGCACAGAATGAAAATCTTGCGGATACAACGGAAAAAGCATGTGTGCTTGCAGACGCAATAGGTGTTTACAAATATCCTAAAAAGAATATTAATGATGCATGGAAGCGTGTTATCCGTCACCAATTCCACGATGACCTCACAGGAACCTCTTTAATGGAGGTTTATAACGAAGCCTATAATGACTACTTTGTTTCATTAAGTCAGTTCAAAAACGAATATATCGGTGCTGTTGGTGCTGTTGCAAATGAGCTTGACACACAATGGGTATCCGAATGTGCAGTTATCGTAAATAACCCATCTGCACAGCAGCGCAAGGATGCAGTTTCCGCACACGTTAAGTTAAGACACAACGGAACCTTTATTAAGGTTGTTGATAAAGACGGAAATGAAGTCCCCAGCCAGATAATCAAAAAAATGGGCAAAGAATTTGATATTGTATTTCTTGCAGATGTAAAACCTCTTGGCTATCGTGTGTACGATGTTAAGGCTGCAAACACAAAATGTGAAATTAAAACCGATTTGAAGGTTAACGAGCATATACTCGAAAACAGCAAATATCAGGTTGTTCTCAACAAAAACGGTGACATTGCATCCATAGTTGATAAAAAATACAGAATTCAGCTTCTTGATGCACCGATTAAAATGGCACTGCTTAATGACACAGGTGCTCTTTCATATCCAAGCTGGGAAATCAGAAAAGAGGACATTGACAAAGAGCCTCGCTGCTATGCAAACACGCCTGAATTTGAGGTTGTTGAAAACGGATCTGCAAGAGTGGCTGTCAAGGTTACAAGAGAAGCAGATCATTCAACAATTACACAGATAATCTCTCTTACAAGTGAAAGCAGCTTTATAAAGGTAGACAATTTTGTAGACTGGAAATCACGCAGAACAATGCTCAAAGCCGTGTTCCCTCTTTCCTGCCATAATAAAACCGCTTCATATGACCTGGGTCTTGGTGTTATTGAAAGAGGCACCAATACGGATAAGCTTTACGAAGTACCTGCTCAGAAATGGGCCGACATAACCGCAGAGAACAACAGCTATGGTGTTTCCATATTCTCAGACTGCAAATACGGCTGGGATAAGCCAAACAATAACACACTGCGTTTAACCTGCATTCACACACCAACCGGTGCTTTCACCAAAGAAACAAGGCAGGATTTGCAGGATTTAGGCAGAAATATGTTTGCTTTTGGTATTTATTGTCACAAAGGCAGTTTTGAAAACGGAACACAAAATGAAAATGAATGCTTCCAGAAACCTTTAATTGCATTCCAGACAAGTGCAAGACGAAAAGGATGCCTTTCAGATGATTTTTCATTTGCAGATATCAGCACAAAGGATGTAATTATAAGAGCAGTCAAAAAGACTGAGGACGAAAGCGGAATTATCATTCGTGTGAATGAAGCTGTGGGAAAATCGCATAAAAATATTTCCGTTAATCTTTTTGAAGAAATTGAAGATGCAGCAGAAATTCTTGCTGACGAAAGCATTATCGGTGATGCTGATTTTAATAAAAACAAGCTCACCTTTGATATTGAACCCTATCAGGTAAAATCCTTTAAGCTTAATCTGAAAAAGCCGGAAAAAAAAGGCCGAGAGAGCTTCAAGAAACTGAAGCCGGAATTCAACGCAAAAGGCTTTACGGCAGACAGCAATATGCGCCACGTTATACTTCAGGGCGGCGGCTGTTCTCTTCCTGCAGAGCTCTGCCCCGCATCTTTGACTGTAGGCGGTATTACCTTCAGAATGCCCGATGCAAATGAGAGCTTTGATGTGTGCGTTGCAAGAAATCAAAGTATTGAAATTCCAAAGGGTACAACAAAAATGTATATTCTTGCCGCGTCCACTCTTGGTGACAGAGAAGAAACATTTTATGTTGACGGCAAGGAAAAGCCATTAACCATATTCTCTTTCAAGGAGCCGATAGGCAGATGGGATATGGCCGGACTGAACCAAACCGCACTTGTTAAAAACGCAAGCCTTGGAATTGAATTTACACATACACACCACCCCGAAGGGAATATAGCAAACGGAAAGGCATATTTCTTTGTATATGAAATAGATGTCAGAAATTCAGAAACACTTACATTGCCTGAGGATAACAGAATTATTATTCTTGCAATAACAGCAGTAAGAAAATTTTCCAACACAACACTTGCCACACAAATTACAGATAAAACACCAAATACAAAATACCGCTTTGATGATATTCCTCCTATTGATAAGATTATTGATAAAGCAGATTTTATAACAATCAGAGCAGGTAAAATTCAGGATCAGAAAAACGGCGGCAAAGGAAAAGGCTTTAAAAGGGATAATATTGTTACAAATATTATTCGTTCATATACAAAATCTGAATGGTAAAGTGAATAAAAATCAACAAACCGCTATGCATTAACTGCATAGCGGTTTTATTGTGCTTTGTAAAGGCATAAAACTTTATGGAAAATTTTTGTGCAAATCATTGCGGAAAACTATGTTCAAATTGTTAAAAACTCATACTTTCCATAATTCAAACAGAAATAACAATAATTTTTTGTAAAGCTAAAAAACTTGTATTAACAATTTTTCAACAATATTCATAATAAAAAACACATATTGATAATAATATATCAATATGTATATATGCAAAATCGGCAGATATTAACCTGCCGATTACACATTATCAATAATTACTTTTTAAAGAAGCTTACAATATCACTGAAGGTATCATCATCGTTTGCAGAAAAGCTGCTCGGAGCCGGTGCCGGAGCTTCCATAGGAGCTGCTGCAACAACAGGAGGAGCAACATCAAGATTAGCAGTTGTTGACTTGATGGGAGCACCCGGTCCCTTTTCGCCAAAACGTGTTGCAATAACTGTGATAACCATTTCATCTTCAAGGTTTTCATCAAAGTTTGCACCCCAGATGATTTCACAATCAGGATGAACTGCGTTCATAACGATTGTTGAAGCTGCATCAATTTCCTCAAGTCCGATATCTGTTGAAGCAGTGATATTAAGAAGAACACCGCGTGCGCCATCAATTGAAGTATTGAGAAGAGGACTTGAAATAGCCTGCTGAGCTGCAATTTCAGCCTTATCTTTTCCCTTACCATGGCCAACACCCATATGAGCATAGCCTGCTTCCTTCATAATTTCAGTAACATCGGCAAAGTCTGAGTTAACAAGACCTGTTGCATTAACAAGATCTGAAATAGACTGAACACCCTGACGAAGAACGTCATTAGCAATTTCAAATGCATTCAGAAGAGTAATTCTTTCTTCCGTAACAAACTTAAGGTTTTCATTAGGAATTACCATAAGAGAATCAACATACTGAGCAAGCTCTTTGATACCCTCCTGAGCCTGATCCATACGGCGCTTACCTTCAAAAGCGAATGGAGTTGTTACAACGCCAACTGTAAGAATTCCTAAATCTTTAGCAATTTTAGCAACTACAGGCGCTGCACCTGTGCCTGTTCCACCGCCCATACCGGCAGTAATAAACACCATTTCTGCACCTGTAAGGATATCAGTAATAGCTTCACGGCTTTCCTCTGCAGCCTTTGTGCCAACCTCAGGCTTAGCACCTGCGCCGCGACCCTTTGTTGACTTTTCGCCAATAAGGATTTTATGTGAAGCAACTGATTTTGTAAGAGCCGGCTTATCACTGTTGACAGCAATAAACTCAACATCCTGAATATTACAATGTACCATGCGGTTAACAGCATTTCCGCCGCCGCCGCCTACGCCTACAACTTTAATAGAAACTACCTTTGCATCATCTGTATCAATTTCGTAACGTCCCATTTAAAATTCTCCTTATGTATAATATCATAAAATACCAAGATTATGTCTATATTGATATTGTAACAATATTGTAATCTTTTTGCA
>CAJTMQ010000085.1 GCA_910577215.1 uncultured Eubacterium sp.
CATACAAAATGCAATTAATGAACATAAAATTTTTTTCATTGCTATTCCTCCTTAATTATGTTCTTCACATAAATTAAGTATAGTTTTATCTGCAAATTGTTACATTTGTTTTTTTAGATATTTACTTTTTACGGAAAATTATTCGCTTATTCAGCAGCAGCTTTTGCTTTTTTCTTTTTTATGCATATAACAGTTACTGCTGCTGCAGCAATAATTATAGCCGCACCTGCACAAGCTGAAGCAATTATAATTGCGTTGTTATTTGATGGTTGAGTTGTATTTGTTCCAAGTCCACCAACATAACCAGGTGTTACAGGTTCAGAATTAGCTGCGATTTCTTTAAGCTCTTCGAAAGTATAAAGTGTATCGCTTGGATTATTGTGATCAATTTCTTTATTATCAATAACTCCGCCGAGAACCTTAAAACGGATTTCTGAATTTTCTGTAATCAGCATAGCAGCTGATCTGAGCTCTCCCGGTAAATCGGATATGATATGAACTTTTGAATAAGTATCTTGACTGTGGCTTAAAAACCTTTCAACATCCTCTTTATAATATTGAAACAAATCTTTTGTTTCGCCTATGCTCATTCCAGAAATGTCTACTTCACCAATATGCTTGTCAAGCTCTGCTAATTCTTCTGCTGTATCTTCCTTTACTTTGTTTACCTTACTCATAATTACTAGCGGATAAGCATTTTCATATTCAAAGAAAATCTTATAGTCATAATCCAATTTATCTATAGTCTCAATAATATTATCTTCATTCATACTATCATCGATTAGTAAATCTCTTCCACGATATATTTTCACACAATTGTTGTAGTCTAAATCCTCGCTGGTAAGAGTATCATTGAATTCCGGCACCATAACTATATTTACATATTCTAATATTGTATCTTCAACCTGTTTTAATTCTTCCGTGCTGTCAAAAACGGTTGCCATATCAGTTTTTGCAAAAGCAGTAAAACAGCTTGAAAGCATTAAACCAAAGGCAATTAAAGCATAAACTATTTTTTTCATTACGATTCCTCCTTAATATATTACCATATTGGCACATGTGTATGTCCTTTCTCCTAAAAGGATTCCGTCTGTAAACACATTGTTATAAGAGTAGAAGTTAGTTGTTGTTTCAGATTCAGGATCGGTAATGTAAATTAAATTAGCTATAGTCATATAACCTGAACACACCATCGCATGACCTATTCGTCCGTCAGAAAGCATATTTAATACCATAGGCTTATTTTCATCAATCTTATTTACTATTTCTTGATATTTCAAATTAGAATTCACATGTGAATCCTTTGTATGATTTGATGCATAAACTATACCCCAAGAAATCCCCACAGCGGTATTTCTGAAAGCACTTATAGGACAATTTTCTACTACCTGCCGTTGAGTAATTTTTGATGTTGTGTTATAAGTTCCAACCATTGCAGCACAGGCAGCCCAACACCAATCCTCTCTTTCTTGCTGAATGCGAATACCAACTATTCTGGTATAGTACATTTCACCGGTTGTATAAAAGCAATACTCACGTTGACCCTGTATAAGAACATCGGTATTCATTTTACCTGTAGAGCCAAGATAATACCAGCTTCCGTTAATTTTTTTCCATCCGGTTTGCATAACTCCGTCGGTGCCTAAATAATACCAGTCAGCATCAAGCTTTATCCAGCCTGTCTGCATTATTCCGCGCATTGTGAAATAGTACCATTTGCCGTCATCCTTCAGCCAGCCGGTGTGCATAACGCCGCTGGGGTTTAAATAATACCAGCTTCCTTCCCATTTAAGCCATTCTGTCCACATCCAACCGTTGCTGTCAAAAAAGTACCAGCTGCCGTCTATGTATTCCCAGTCATATTTAGTATATGAGCCGTCTGTGTGCCTATACCACCATCTGCCGTTACTTTCTTTTATCCATGTCCCTTTTATTTTAGAAGAAGGAACATAAACAGGAGCTGAATAAACAACAGCATCTGACGAAACTTCATCGGCATTTTCAATCTGAACATTGTCTTCGGCATATGCATTCTGCACAGGCAATGCAATGATTCCTGTTGATAATACAGATGCTATTAATAATGTATAAATAATTCTAACTGCTTTCAATTTCATAAACATTCCCCTTTAATGATTAAAATTCACAGTTTGAATTTGTATAAACCATCGGAATCACCCCATAATTGTTTTGTTCACTTATATAGTATCATATTTTTTGTGAATTGTTACATTCAATTTTGCACAAAAAATCAACATTTTTGTTAAACCTGTATAATTTAAAACGAAAACAAAGGAGCGAAATTTATTTTCGCTCCTTTGTTTAATAGTGTATCAAATTATTTTTTTGCATTGAAGCTGTCACGAAGAGGAACCGTGCGGTTAAACACAAGCTTGTCGTCTGTTGAATCTGTATCAACACAGAAGTATCCGTTTCGCATAAATTGGAATCTTTCGCCTGCTTTTGCACTTGCAAGGCTCTTTTCACAGTATGCCGTAACGGTTTTAAGTGAATCAGGGTTAAGGTTATCTTCAAAAGAGCTTACACCCTCCTCATTACTGGGGTTAGGCACATTGAAAAGTCTGTCATAAAGGCGAACCTCAGCCTTAACATTGTCTGTGCAGGAAACCCAGTGAATGGTGCCCTTAACCTTTCTGCCGTCTGCACTGTCCCCTCCGAAGGTTTCAGGGTCATAGGTGCAGTGAACACAGGTAACGTTTCCGTTTTCATCCGTGTCATAGCCTGTGCAGGTAACAAAGTAAGCCTTGATAAGCCTTACCTCATTTCCCGGGAACAGACGGAAATATTTTTTAACAGGCTCAATCATAAAGTCATCCCTCTCAATATAGATTTCCTTTGAGAAGGTCATTTTTCTTGAGCCGTA
Organism: uncultured Eubacterium sp.; assembly: GCA_910577215.1. Taxonomy (GTDB): domain Bacteria; phylum Bacillota; class Clostridia; order Oscillospirales; family Acutalibacteraceae; genus Eubacterium_R. Next base: position 2,885 of record CAJTMQ010000085.1, read on the forward strand.
TTCAGGATGATCGGGGTGATAATCCACCTCAACCTCTTCTGTTTTGCCGTCGGGATAATTGTCAATAACAACCTTGAGCGGATCAAGAATCGCCATTGCACGCGGAGAGGTCATATTCAGATGATTTCTTACGCAGCTTTCAAGCATTGCAAAATCAATAACACTGTATGCCTTTGAAACACCGATACGCTCGCAGAAATCGCGGATGGCCTCCGGTGTATAGCCGCGCCTTCTCATACCGCTGATTGTTGCCATTCTCGGATCATTCCAGCCGTCAACAATGCCGTCCTTAACAAGCTGCAGGCACTTACGCTTTGAGGTTAAGGTGTAGTTTAAATTCATTCTTGCAAACTCAATCTGTCTTGGCTTTTCGCCGTCTATGCACTCATTTACAACCCAGTCATAAAGCGGTCTGTGATTTTCAAATTCAAGCGAGCAAAGAGAATGGGTAACCTTTTCGCAGGCATCCGAAAGAGGGTGGGCGAAATCATACATAGGATAAACGCACCACTTATCTCCTGTTCTGTGATGATGTGCATACATAATGCGGTAAATAATAGGGTCACGCATATTCAGATTAGGGCTTGCCATATCTATTTTTGCACGCAGAACCTTTGCACCCTCAGGGAATTCACCATCAGTCATTCTTCGGAATAAATCAAGGTTTTCCTCTATTGAACGGTTGCGGTAAGGGCTTTCCTTGCCGGGCTCTGTAAGCGTGCCTCTGTATTCACGCTGCTGCTCAGGTGTAAGATCGCAGACAAATGCCTTGCCTTTTTTTATGAGTTTTATTGCACATTCATAAATAAAATCAAAATAATCAGATGCAAAATAGAGATTGTCCCAATCAAAGCCGAGCCAGTTGATGTCTTCCTTGATTGCGTCAACATATTCGGTATCCTCTTTGATAGGATTTGTATCGTCAAGGCGGAGATTGCATACACCCTTATATTTTTCCTTTGCACCAAAGTTGATGCATATTGCCTTTGCGTGGCCGATGTGAAGATAGCCGTTAGGCTCAGGAGGGAAACGGGTCTGAACGCGGGAATACACTCCGTCTTCTAAATCTTTATCAATGAAATCATGAATAAAGTTGGAATATTCTTTGATTTCTTCTGTGTTTTCCTTTGCCATTATATTTCCTCCTTGTAATATTTTAATGCTGCATTCAGTCTTGCCCTGACGGTGCTTTCACCAAGCAATGCTGTAATTGAATAAAGATCAGGTGTGTTTGTTCTGCCTGTTAAAGCAACACGTATGATTGTTGAAACGTCACCAACATGACCTCTGTAGCCTTCAGGGTTCTGCTTGAATTCCTTAACGTTTGCTGTGCAGCCCAGTGGCTCACACATATCCTTCATTCTTGCAAACCAAGTGTCCTTATCATCATCAAGGTTAACAATATCAATATATTTTTCAAGCACATCAACTGCAAGCTGTGGTGTTGCATTGCCGTTTAATTCATAGCATGGGGTAAAGGTTTCATCATACATATAGCTGATATAATCGGGAATATCGCTCCACTTTGCAATATCCTTCCTTGGTTTTTTGTTTTCACGGTCTATGTTGAGAATAGCAGTTGCTCTGCCCTTATCCTGTTCGTAAAGGGCAGCAAGATGCGGGCAATATGATTTTGCCCATTCATAGGAAAGCTCAAACACTTTTTCGGCTTTCATCGTGCTGATAACATTTTTTGAAACGTCGCAAAGCTTGACCATATCAAACAATGCACCTGAAACGCTCATCTTTTTAAGATTAAAGGGGAAAGCGGATAATTCGGCATCCTTGTTTGCTCTGCGCCAGTCCTCAAAGTTACTGTTGAGAATAGTGAAAATATATTCGGAAACACTTTCCTTCGGGAAGCCCTGTTCAATGTAATATGAAACAGCAGCTTCAGGGTCTTTGCGCTTTGACAATTTTCGCTTGCCGCCCTCGTCCTCTTTCATTATCGGAGCAATATGTGCATATTTAACGGGCTTAAAGCCAAGCACTTTGAACAGCTGAATGTGCAGCGGAACGCTGGCAATCCATTCATCACCGCGGATAACGTGCGTAGTGTGCATTAAATGGTCATCAACTGCGTGTGCAAAATGGTATGTGGGCACACCGTCTGTTTTTAAAAGCACAACATCAATAACATTTTCAGGCATTTCAATTTTGCCTTTAATCATATCATCAAAAATAATCTTTTTGTCAACAGAGCCCGGGGATTTCAGTCTTAAGGTCCATGTTTTTCCTGCCTCAATATTTGCTTTGATTTCATCAATACTCAAATCACGGCATTTGGCATAGCTGCCGTAATAGCCTTTAATATCTTCGTTCTCCTGTGCCGTGCGGATTTCATCAAGTTCCCCGGCAGAGCAGAAGCAGGGATAAGCAAGCCCTTGTGCAACAAGATTCTTTGCAAAGGTCTGATAAATTTCAACACGCTTGCTCTGTGTGTAAGGACCATAGCTGCCGCTCTCCTTATCATAGCCCATAACACCCTCATCAGGAGTTATGCCGAAATAATTCAGACCCTCAACAATGGCGGAAACGCCGTCCTCAACCTCTCTTTTTTTATCCGTATCTTCAATTCTTAAAAGAAAAGTGCCCTTTGTGGCAACACAGTTGAGCTTTGCAGCAGTTGCAGCATATAAGCCGCCGAAATGCAAATAACCGGTTGGACTCGGAGCAAAGCGTGAAACTCTTGCACCCTCAGGCAGCTTTCTTTGCGGATAAATCGCCTCATAGTCTTTGGGCGTTTTTGTAATATTCGGAAATAAAAGTTCTGCTAATTTCTGATAATCACTCATAATTTAACTTCTCCGTTAAGTAATTAAAT
>CAJTMQ010000086.1 GCA_910577215.1 uncultured Eubacterium sp.
GAGCATCTGCCTTACAAGCATGGGGTCACAGGTTCGAGCCCTGTTGTTCCCACCATAAATAAGATTACACTTTCGTGTAGTCTTATTTTTTTATTTTATTTCAAAATAAGAACCTGCGTGGATATAGATTTTATGTTCAATCAAACAGTAGAAATAATTCTTTATATGTAATACAATTAATTTATTCTATCTGCATCGGAGGTTACAACTTTGATTAATACTGAATGGAAATTTTACAAAGGCAGAATGGATAATGCCTTTGCAAAGGCATTTGATGACGCTTCCTGGGCAACCGTAAACATTCCGCACACCTGGAACAATATAGACGGGCAGAATGGCACGGTTGGCGGAAAAGATATTAATGATACTGACTATTTCCGTGGTGACGGCTGGTACAGAAAAAAGATTTTTTTAGATACCGATGAATGTGACAAAATAATATACCTGCGTTTTCAGGGCGCTAATATGCAGACGGAAATATTTGTAAATGGTATATTTGTTGGAAATCACAAGGGTGGATATACAGCATTTTCTTTTAATATTACACCTCAGCTAAAATTCGGCAGTGAAAATTTAATTGCAATAAAAATAAATAATGAGCGCACGGATGAAATTGCACCGATAACTGCTGATTTCACTTTTTATGGCGGCATATACAGAGAACTTGAACTGATAAAAAAAGAAAAATTACATTTCAGCTTTGGTGAACACGCAACACGCGGGATAAAAATAAGTACACCTGTTGTTAACGAGGAAAAAGCAATATGTGAAATCAGTGCAGTAGTGGAAAATAATACAAATGCTGATAAAGACTTAAATATACTTGCAAAAATCGGAGCCGATAACATACCTGCTGAAAACCCTTATATCAACAAAACAGATTTTGATAACAGCATTTCAAAAAGAGCCGAATTTTCAGCTGAGCTTTGCAGCAAAATCACAGTGGCCGCCAATACACATAAGGCGGTTCAGTTTACATTTGAAATAGATAATCCTCACCTGTGGAACGGAAGAAAGGATCCGTATTTATATGGTGTTTCACTTGAAATTGAGCAGGACGGAAGGATAATAGATACTGTAGTCGATTCTGTCGGACTCAGATATTTTAATATTGATAAAAATGAAGGTTTCTTCTTAAACGGAAAAAGTTATCCCCTTCGCGGCGTAAGCCGCCATCAGGATCGTGAAAAACTCGGCAACGCCATTACAAATAATGAGCATAACGAAGATTTTGCCATTATATATGATATGGGTGTTAATGCATTAAGGCTTGCTCACTACCCGCAAGCTGAATATTTTTACCGACTGTGTGATTACTACGGAATTGTTGTTTGGGCGGAAATTCCCGTTGTTGATTTAATAGGAGGCAGCGGTACATTCAATAACCCCGATAACTTAAGAAAAGAATTTTTCAACACCACCAAACAGCAGCTTCGTGAAATGATTAATCAGAATTACAACCATCCGTCAATAATCTGCTGGGGTATTCAGAATGAAATTCAGAATAAATTTGACGATGTAATGCGTCCGTTTACAGAAGAACTGCACAGTATTTCAAAATCCGAAGATAAATACAGATACACCACTATGGCAACCAATCACCGAGGTGCATTCAATTGGAAAAGTGACCTTATGGCATGGAATGTATATCCGGGTTGGTATGGTATGAGCAGAAAACAGCTTGGTTATTTTATGGACCGCAACCGCTGCAACCGACCGACAGGTATTTCCGAATACGGTGCAGGCGGTAATTATTTACAGCACGAAATCAAACCCAAAAAGCCGAAACACAACGGCCAATGGCACCCTGAGGAATATCAGACAATAAGCCACGAGGCTTTTTTGAAATCCATAAATGAAAGAAGCTATTTATGGTGTACCTTTGTCTGGAATATGTTTGATTTCGGTTCAGACGGCAGAAATGAAGGCAACCGCCCCGGTATGAATGATAAGGGTCTTGTAAGCTTTGACCGAAAGGTGAAAAAGGACAGTTATTTTCTTTACCAGAGCAATTGGTCCGAAAACCCTATGGTACATATTACAGGCAAGCGCTTAACAGAACGACGCAAACGAACAGAAATTAAAATTTATTCAAACTGTGAGGCTGTAACGCTTTATGTAAATGATGTAAAAATAAAAACAATTGAAGCCTCTTGTAACAGGCAGAAAGGAATTTTTATTTTTAAATCCGTAAAACTGATCCGTACGAAAAATGCTATAAAAGCCATCGCCAAATACGATAGCAAGGAATATTGTGATTCAACAGAATTTCTTTGCAAATAAAATCATAACCACCAGTTGAACTGGTGGTTTGCACAGGCCCTATAAGGGCCGCCGGCTGGCTTGCCGACTGAAAGTCGGCACTGAAGTTTGACATCGCATTACTATTTCAAGCAGCCGCTCTCGTGCGGCTGTTTATTTTTTGCTTACTTATTCTTGTTACCCGTAAACGGGTCTACATACTCTTTGAGTGATATTTGGTCATTCGCAAAATCTTCTTCTATCTGATTTTGTATGTACTTTTCTATCACTTTCTTATTTCGACCGACTGTATCAACATAGTATCCTCTACACCAAAAATGTCGATTACCATACTTATATTTTAAGTTTGCATGTCGGTCGAAAATCATCAATGTACTTTTTCCCTTGAGATATCCCATGAATTGTGCTACACTTAGGTATGGTGGTATTGACACTAGAAGGTGTATGTGGTCCTTGCACGCTTCTGCTTCAATTATTTCTACGCTTTTCTGTTCGCACAATTTTCGGATTATTTCTCCGACATCTTTCTTTATTCTCCCATATATCTCTTTTCTGCGATACTTTGGTGCGAATACTATGTGATACTGACATCTGTATGTTGAGTGGGAAAGTGTTTTTATTTCGTTATTTCCATTCTTTTTTATCATTGTTTTTAACCTCCTGTATTTTAGTAACGCGGCTGTCAAACCGTTTCTATTATACTTGGAGGTTATTTTTTCGCCAATACATTCGCCTTGCATCAAGCTCGGCGGTTTTATTTTCACTAAAGCTTTTTATTTCCCCCGGTAGAACCGGGGGTTTTGTCTTTGCTGAAGAGACAAGAAAAAGGAATAACTCCCCATAAGAGTTATTCCTTTATTAAAGTCCAAAAGAAACGGACAATGCTTCGTTTACTTTTCCCATATCTCCGCCGTCCAATGCTCCCATTTTTTCACGCAGGCGGCGTTTATCTATTGTCCGCACCTGCTCCAAAAGCACAATGCTGTCCTTTGAAAGTCCGCAGTTGCGTGCATCAACCTCTATGTGAGTGGGTAAATTCGTTTTATCTCTCTGGCTTGTTATTGCTGCGGCAATAACCGTTGGCGAAAAACGGTTTCCCACATCATTCTGAACTATAAGCACAGGTCTTACTCCGCCCTGCTCAGAACCCACAACAGGGCTTAAATCAGCGTAATATATATCTCCGCGTTTAACTGTCATTAAAAATCACCCTTGTTTTTTCTTTCATATATATTTTTACCTTCTGAGGTAATTTTTAAACATCCTAAACCATTATATGTATAAAAAAATTTTTCTCTTATCTGTCATTTTTCGCAAAGCAACATATTATGGTATGAAAGGAGAATTATAATGGAAAAATACGTAGATATGTTTAACCCTGCTTTTTTAAGAAATAAAAGCACCGTTCTGCCTCCCCTTCCTGCCGATGCTTCTGTAACAATGGCTTATGTTCCGTTTCAGCAGCAGCCAGTAATATATGATGAAGAAAAAACAGCACTTTGTGAGGGAACGCTTTTCCCTGAGCTTAACAAACCATTTACAGGAAAAGGAGTACTCTTATGAACAGAGATAAAATGTTATTAAAGGTTTCCGCTGCACAGTTTGCAATGTGGGAAATGAGAATGTATATGGATACTCACCTTGACAATGCCGATGCCAGAAAGCTTTATGAAAAATACCACCGCCAGTTTGAAACACTCAAGGCAGAATTTGAAGAAAAATTCGGTCCTATAACTCTTGGTGAAAATAACAGTGATGAATGGCTGAAGGACCCATGGCCGTGGGATGCCGAATGTGATAATTGCTGATAAATAAAAAAAGCGCCCTCATCAGAGGGTGCCTATATTTTTATTGGTTATCAAGATTTTTTATTTTTCCTTTTTCTTTTTTGCAAAAATAATAAATTTGCTGAAGAAGTAATTGAGAATAACAACAATTACCGCAAGTGCAATCTTTGCAATCAACTTGCCCGTGAAGTCAAAGCCAAAAATTGAGAATGAAAATTCATCAAATCCCATTTTATCAACAAACAGCCACAGTCCGCCCTCTTCAACAAAAAGGCTGAAAAGCCTTGCCGCAAAAAACTCAGGCACTTCCTTTATAAGAATTCTAGGTGCCCAGCTTTTTGATTCAAACACCCACAGCTTGTTTGTTACATACGCAAAAATTACCGAAACAAACCACGCAATAACATTGTTTACAAGGTAAATCTCTTCACCAAGCAATTTATTCAGCAGCCAAAAAGCAACAAAGTTTACAACAGTGGTAAGACCGCCGAAAACAACGTATAAAATCAGTTCTTCATATTTTTTTAAAAGTTCTTTAATCCTGTTCATCATCTTTACCCAAATGCTCTTTCAATACATAAACCGGTCTGTTTTTAACCTGAACATAAATTTTTGAAATATATTCGCCGAGAATTCCAAGGCTGAAAAGCTGAAGCCCGCCAAGAAGCAGCACCAGCACAACTATTGTTGCATAGCCGGGAACATCAATTCCGAAGGCAAGTTTCTGCACTATAACAACAATAAGATAAATCACAGAAACAACTGCCGAGAAGAAGCCGATATATGCAGAAAGCATAAGCGGAAAGGTTGTAAAGGAAACAATTCCCTCAAATGCATATTTGAAAAGCTTCCTGATATTCCATTTTGATTCACCGCTTTCCCTTTCCTCAACAGTATAAGGGATATATTCTGTGTTGAAGCCAACCCAGCTGAAAATGCCTTTTGAAAAACGGTGATATTCCGTCATTTCCAAAATTGCTTCAATCATATTTCTTTTCATAAGCCTGAAATCAGACGCGCCGCTTACAAAATCAACCTCAGTAATCTTATTTATAACCTTATAAAATGCATTCTTGAGCGAAATCATCAGCTTGCTTTCCTTACGCTTGTCCTGATATGCGGTTACGCAGTCAAGCTCCTCGTTGGAATTCATAACATCAAGCATTTCAAGCACAACCTCAGGGCGCTGCTGCAAATCCGCATCTATCAGACAAACCATATCTCCCTTGGCAGCGTGAAGACCTGCATATATTGCAGATTCCTTACCGAAATTTCTGCTGAAGGAAAGCACCTGAATATTATAATCCTTATTTTCTTCATAAAGCTTTTTTAATTTTTTGAATGTTGCATCCTTGCTTCCGTCATTTACAAAAACAAATTCGTATTCAAAGTCTTTTCCGCTGAATGCATGATTTGTTTCGGAAAAAAACTTTTCAACATTACCCTCTTCATTGTAGCAGGGCACAACAAGTGAAAGAATCATAAACTACCTCTGTATTATACTAAAACTTTTGCAATGCCGTAACATTGACAATAATATCAGTTTACCACCAAACATATAATATTTCAATAAATTTATATTA
>CAJTMQ010000087.1 GCA_910577215.1 uncultured Eubacterium sp.
TTTATAAAAAATTTGATACTGTGTATCATTCACCGTGCACAAATAAACTGATATTTATAAAATTGAAAAATAAAAAAGCCTTCCCTTTATGGGAAGGCTAAAAATCATTTCAATTACTGCTGCTGACCGCCGCCGACATTTCTCATAAGATTCTGACGAATCTTTCTGACATCCTGAAGTGCCTTATAAAGTGCTTCATCAATACTGATTAAAGTATCCTCAGCATAATTATTAACCGCATTAACAGAATCAATCTTATTCTTCTGAGCTGCTGCAAGCATATCATTAGCCTGTGCAGTTGCATTTCCTAAAATCTCACTTGCACGAGCCTGTGCCTCGCGGATACTTGCTTCACCCTCTTCTTTTGCTCTTGCAAGCATTTCGGCTGCCTCAGCCTGTGCAGTCTGTGTAATCTGATCACGTGCAACAAGCTCACGAGCCTTTGCCTGAGCATCGGCAATAATAGCCTGGGCATCTTTGTTTGCATCATCAAGAATCGTGTTTCTTGAATCAATAATTGCCTTTGCCTGCTTTGTTTCGTGAGGTGTATTCAGACGAATATCCTCAATAATGGTTTTGATTTTCTCAACATCAACAAGGCTTTTCTTTGTCATCGGCATTGAGGTAGCGTCATCAAGCACATCCTCTAAATCTTCAAGCAAAATATCTGTATTCGTCATTATTTGATATCTCCTTTACATCTTTTAATAACATCTTCTAATATTTCATTGGGAACAAAGCGGGATATATCCCCGCCAAGGCTGCAAACCTCTTTAACCATACTGGAGGATAAAAACATATTTTCCCCTTTCGCGGTGAGGAAAACCGTTTCAACCTGCGGCAAAAGACTTTTATTTGTAAGCGCCTGCTGAAATTCATAATCGAAATCAGACATAGCGCGCAACCCTTTAACAATTGCAACGGCATTTTTCTGCTTTGCATAATCAACAAGCAGACCGCTGTATGTATCAACCTCTATGTTATTATGCTTAACACAGCGGCGAACAAGCTGAACCCTTTCATCAACTGAAAAAACAGCATGCTTTGTGCTGTTGCTCATAACAACAACTATAACCTTGTCAAACAGCTCCGCAGCACGCTCTATAATATCTATATGACCAAGCGTTACAGGATCAAAGCTGCCCGGGCAAACGGCTATTTTCATAAATTAATCAGCCCTTTCGGTAAAGAGTAATTTTAGTTTTGCCATAAATTCTTTCCCTATAAACTGAAAAATCGCCGAAATTCTGCGGTAATATTTCATTTTTTGAGGTTTCACAAGCAATGATACCATCATCACTCATTGAATAAACAAGCGCGGGCATGCATTTTTCAATAAGCCCTTTATTATAAGGCGGATCAAGAAACGCAATATCAAAATTGTTTTTGCGAGCCGCAAAAGCAGCGGCATCACTCATAACAATCTGTGAGCAATCCGAAAATCCGCAATGCGTAATATTATTTCTGACAATCTTCTCTGCACTTTTATTATTTTCTACAAAGGTGCAAAAGCGTGCCCCTCTGGACAAGGCTTCTATTCCGAGCTGACCCGAACCTGCAAATAAATCAAGCACCTTTTTCTCTTCAATTTCAAACTGAATCATACTGAACAGTGCTTCTTTTACACTTTCGGTTGTGGGCCTTGTAACATCGTCACCCGGCAAAGTTTCAAGCTTTCTGCCGCGTGCACTGCCCGTAATTACTCTCATCATAACAACTTGTCCTTAAGCAGATTATGGCAATCTGCATATTTTTACACATAAACATTATACAGTTGAAGCCCTGTTTCGTCAAGTTTTTATTGCTATTTTTACATTTTGCGGTAAAAATTATAGATATTTTCGGCATTTTTGCTATTAATTGAGGGGCATTCCATCAATTCTTCAACGCTGCTTTCCTTAATTTTTGATATAGTTTTAAAATGCTTCATAAGTGCTTTCGCCTTGTTTTCCCCTATTCCCTCTATACTCAGCAGGCTTGAAGAAAGGGTGCTTTTCCTATGCTTTTTATGGTGATAGGTGATTGCAAAGCGATGCACCTCCTCCTGAATATCGGAAACAAGAGTGAAGGCACTTCTGTGCGAGTTTATTTCAATTTCACCGCCGCCGAAGGCAATGGCTCTTGTGCGGTGCTTATTATCCTTAACCATACCGAAAACAGGCACATTTATTCCCATTCTTTCAACAACGGGAAGCACAGCATTAACCTGCGGCTGTCCGCCGTCAAGTAAAATCAGATCAGGAAGAATTTTAAAAGTGCTGCCCTCCTCATCATTATAATAATGATTGAAGCGGCGTGTTAACACCTCATTCATAGAGCCAACGTCATTCTGACCGTCAAAGCCCTTGATGGAAAAGCGTTTATAGGCAGATTTCATAGGTCTGCCGTTGTGGAAAACAACCATTCCTGCAACGTTATCTGCACCGAAGGTATGGGAAATATCGTAGCTTTCGATATATTCGGGAGGTTTAGGAAGCCCCAGCAGTGCTGCAAGTTCCTCCAAAGCGGCAAATTCTCTGCCCAGCCTACCCTCACTCTGGGCAAGGTGCTCATTGGCATTCTGAATACATAGCTTAACAATTGAAAGATGCTCACCCTTCTGCGGATGAATAAACTCTGTTTTCTTTCCTCTTTTACTCTCAAGGAACTGCTGTAAAAGTGCTTCGTCCTCAATATCTCCATCCACCGCAATGCGTGACGGAACCCGGCTTCTCATAGAGTAATACTGTTCAATCAAATCGAATCTTGCAGAGGAAAGATCATCAACGGAATCTATAAGCCAGAATTCACTGTCCGTAAGCCTGCCGTTTTCAAAGCGGATAACCTCAAAGCAAGCCTTTTTCTTGCCGTTGACAAGAGCGAAAACATCCTCCTCGGGCACATTTATTGACACAACCTTTTGCTTTTCGTCAAGATGCCTGATTGCTTTAATTCTGTCCCGCAGCTTAGCGGCTTCCTCAAATTGCAGATTTTCGGAAAGCTCATTCATCTGCTGTGTCATCTCACGCACGGCAGCCTGACTTCCGCCTTTGAGAAAAGAAACGGCATCCTTAACATTATTTACATATTCTTCCCTTGTTATTCGTGCGGCACACGGAGCAGAGCAAAGACCCATAAATCCGTTAAGACACTGCCTTGATTTTCCGTAATCCCTCGGGAACTGCTTGCTGCAGCGCGGAAGCTTGAAAATTTTAAGGGTTTCCTCAACCGCCTGCTTAACTGAAAACCCTGAAATATACGGGCCAACATAAGTTGCACCGTCATCATCCATACGTTTACATTCGGAAATTCTCGGAAATTCGCCCTTGGTAATCTTTATATAGTTATAGCCTTTATCGTCCTTTAAAAGTATATTATACTTCGGCATATGCTGCTTTATGAGCGAGCATTCAAGCACGAGGGCTTCAAATTCGGTATCCACAAGAATATAATCAAAATCGTCAACATTTTCAACCATTCTGATTACCTTTAAGGAATGGTTTGAATGCGAGCCGAAATACGAAGAAACCCTGTTTTTCAGTTTCTTTGCTTTACCTATATATATAATTTTTTTATCCTTATTCTTCATAATATACACGCCGGGCTGCAGCGGCAGTGCCATTGCTTTCTGACGCAGTTCCTTTTCCGTCACACTCTCACCTCCTAAATCCTTCCAAGAAAAAACAAAGGTACAGATTTCTCTGTACCGCGTTTTAATATATAAGTTTTAATTAATCTGCAAATCCGCTTTTTACAAGGGCTACAAGACCATCAACAGCATTTTCTTCATCTGAACCGTCAGCAATAATACGAATATCCGTGCCGCCCATAATGCCTAATGAAAGAACACCTAAAAGTGATTTTGCATTAACTCTTCTTTCTTCTTTCTCAACCCAGATTGAAGACTTGAACTCGTTAGCTTTCTGAATAAAAAATGTAGCAGGACGAGCGTGAAGACCAACCTGATTTTCTACTTTAACATCTTTAACAAACATAATTAAAACCTCTCATCATTGTTAATATAAACGTTAATTCATTTGTCAATATCATTGTTTACTTTACATATTATACCACCAAAGTTGTTTAGGTCAACAAAATGGTTTAAAGTTCGTATGCTTTATAAATTTAACACAAAATTATTTGCGCCAATTTGTGCAAATTACACATAACATTTTGTAATTATTTCAATTCAGACAAATAGCTTAAATCGTCTTTAGAGAGCTCTGCTTTTTCAAGCATATCAGGCCGTCTTTCGAGTGTTCGTTTAAGCGATTGCTGCCTGCGCCATTTATCCACATTTGCGTGATGACCTGTCAGCAAAACATCAGGAACGGTGCGACCTTTCCACTCATACGGGCGTGTATACTGCGGATACTCAAGAAGCGAGTTGAAATGGCTTTCTTCCTCAAAGCATTCATCATCGGAAAGCACACCCGGAAGCATTCTTGAAACGGCATCGGCAAGTATCAGTGCCGGAAGCTCGCCGCCCGTTAACACATAATCGCCTACAGAGATTTCTTCCGGCTGAAGCTCCTCTATAACACGTTCGTCTATACCTTCATAATGACCGCACAGAAGTGCTATATTCGCCAGCTCTGAAAGCTCCTTCACACGCTTTTGCGTTAAGGTTTTTCCCTGCGGGGTGAGATAGATGAGATGCGGCTTCGCGCCCAGCTTTTCACAGAGTGCACTGAAGCAGTCATATACAGGCTCAACCTGCATAATCATACCCATTCCGCCGCCGTATGGAGTATCATCAACCCTGCGGTGCTTGTCCTTCGTATAATCTCTTATGTCCGTGCATTCAATTTCAACCTTTCCTGCCTTGCGTGCCCTGCCGATAATGCTTTCGGAAATATAGGCATTGCACATTTCGGGAAAAAGGGTAAGTATATCAATCCTCATTAGAAAACCTCAAATTATCATATAATGTTGTTCATTATATTAATATATAAACATAGCAAAGAACACAAACAATTATATATTGTTTGTGTTCTCTTTACAAGCATATTATTTAATTATGAGTATTTTTTATAAATATCACATTTATCCCAGTTTGTTCCATTATAATCTGTACAGTAATTATCATGTTTAGCTTCGCTTACAGAATTTTGACACAAGTCGCAGTAATAATTACCTCCATTATAATCATAGTGTGGACAATCCATATTTTAGCCTCCTTCTACTTAGATTAATTCTTATTTATTTTATTAACAATCTTTTTTATAATTATAAAGATTATTA
>CAJTMQ010000088.1:0-1950 GCA_910577215.1 uncultured Eubacterium sp.
TATATTAATAATATTTAAGGTAGTGAATTCATGTATTTTCGTACACAGGCAGCTATAAATTTGGATAATCTGGAATTTAATTTTAATCAGGTTAGGGAAAAGCTTCCGAAGAATATAAAAATTTTGTCTGTTGTTAAGGCTGATGCGTATGGTCACGGTGCTGTTCAGACAGCCAAGTTTTTAGATGACAAATGCGATTTTTTCGGTGTTGCCTGCATTGAAGAAGCAATGGAACTGATAAATGCCGATATATGCTCACCAATATTAATTCTTGGTTACGTTGCACCGGAATTGTACAAAACTGTTATTGAGAATAATATAAGAATTCCGATTTTTTCTTATGATGATGCCGCAGCCTTGTCAAAGGAAGCTGCAAGACAGAATAAAACTGCTTTATTTCATTTTTGTGTAGATACGGGAATGAGCAGAATCGGCTTTCAGGCAACAGAAGAAAGTGCAGATGTCTGCAAAAAGATAGTAGAGCTTCCTAACATTAAGGCAGAGGGATTGTTTTCTCATTTTGCAACTGCCGATGAAGCTGATTTAGCAAAAGCAATTGCACAGAAAAACTTGTTTAAAAGTTTTATTGAAATGCTTGATAAAAGGGAAGTTGTCATACCGAATAAGCATATAAATAATTCTGCCGGCATAATGAATTTTGATGATTGTTTCGATATGTGCAGAATGGGTATTATTACATATGGATTATATCCATCTGACGAAGTGGATAAATCTCTTCTATCTTTAAAGCCGATAATGACTTGGGTTACACATATCTCATATATTAAAACACTTGAAAGGGGCAGAGAAATATCCTATGGCGGCACATATAAAACCGATCAGCCAAGAGTCATTGCCACTATACCAATTGGTTATGCTGACGGTTACCCAAGATGCCTGTCAAATATAGGAAGAGTTATCATTAACGGACAATTTGCACCTATCGTCGGCAGAGTTTGCATGGACCAGTTTATGGTTGATATAACCGGGATTGATGATGTGAGTCTTGAAACTACCGTTACCTTGGTAGGTAAGAACGGTTTTTTGGAATTATCAATGGAAGAAGTGTCGAATGCAGCGCATTCATTCAACTATGAGCTTCCGTGTAAGATAACGAGAAGGGTGCCGAGGACCTATTATAAGAATGGAAAGCTTGTATCTGTTACGTCATATTTTTAAATTTTTGGAGAAATAATCTATTATTATGAAATTGGTTACACCGTCTTTTTATAAAGATTTTAAATGTATTGCGGGTGCATGTCCTGATTCCTGCTGTCAGGGTTGGGAGGTTGATGCTGATGAAGCTTCACTTGCTTACTATAAAACCCTTTCGGGGGTTATTAGAGAACGTATTGATTCTGTTCTTGATAAGGACGAATTTGGGAATACAATTTTCAGATTGGCAGAAAAGAAAAGATGTCCTTTTCTGAATCATGAAAATCTTTGTGATATGCATATTGCGATTGGTGGTGAGCATACCCCGTATACCTGCAGAACCTTTCCGAGATTTATAAATGATTTCGGCGGCACAAGAGAAATGGGCATATCTTTTTCTTGCCCTGTTGCAAGTGAAATAATGTGGGGATTGAACGGTAAATTCGATTTTACATTTGAAATGAACGATTTGCCGCCAAGTCTTAATAATATTGATGCTGAGCTTTATTTTAAACTGTTTAATGAAAGAAAAAAAGCATACTCAATTGTTCAGAATAATAATTTAACTATTAATGAAAGATTAATTCAGCTTCTTGATTTTGGCTCATCATTGCAGAAAGACATTGATAATTATAGAGAGGGCAGCAGTAAAACAGCATTTTTTGATGTTTTTGATAATCCCGAGGTAATTAATCCAGAATGGGTTGAAAAGGTTAAAAATCACAAAACTGCACCTGAAATTCTGAATACGGAAAGCTGTGAGAATATAGCAATGTATTTTCTTTTCAGATATTT
>CAJTMQ010000088.1:1960-5179 GCA_910577215.1 uncultured Eubacterium sp.
CGGCAGTTTATGATTCTGATGTATTATCCAAAATCAAAATGGCCGTTATCGGTGTTCTGATACCTGCTTATTTTGGAAATGATGCGTGGACTATGCATTTGTGGAGTAAGGAAACAGAGCACAGTGACATGAATATGAGCAGATATAAAAACGAACTCAGAAATAACTTTTATCTTTCTGTTGATGAATTAAAAAAGCACCTCGTATGAGGTGCTTTTAATAGTTTGAACTGTTTATAATTTTGCTGCTTCGTATGCAACACCGAGAATTCCAGCGTTATTGCCCAGCTCTGTGTTTACTATATTAACATTTTTATAATTGCCCATAAGCTGTTTGTATATTTTTCTGTCTATCAGTTCAATAATGTATTCTTCGTTCATAATGCCGCCGCCTAAAACAATTAGTGACGGGTTGAATGTATATATAATACTCTTTAACCCGATGATTATTTCATCAATCCAGCTGTCAATTGCATGTCGTATTTCGGTGTTGTTGAAATTTTCTTTTTTAAAAATTTCAAAACCATTCAGACTTTTCCCTGCTACCTTTTCAACTGAATTAACAAGTGCCTTGGCAGAGGCATATTGCTCAAAGCATCCGTCTCCTCCGCAGGTGCAGGGTCTTCCGCCTGCATGAGTGATGATATGACCGAATTCACCGGCAGATGAGCCTGTAAGCTTGTCATTAAGATATATAGCACCGCCGATGCCTGTTCCGAATGTAAGGCAAATGAAATCGGATGTATTTTTTGCCGCACCGAATTTTGCTTCGCCTGTAGCAGCGGCGTTTACATCGTTTTCAACATAGGTTGGTATACCTGTTTTATTTTCAATTATTTTTTTTACCATCATTCCCGTATAATAGGGAATATTATCTGTTGAATAAACAACAATACCATTAACAGAATCAACCTGACCTGCAGTGCTTATTGCAATTCTGTCTATATCATCGTACTGCTCAATAATATCAATTACTTTATTAATTATATATTGACCGCCGTTTTTAGCTTCAGTGGGTATGGTATGTTTATCAGACAATTGAAAATTCTCATTGCAGATTGCATATTTAATATTTGTTCCGCCGATATCAAATGCTAAAATTTTCATAAAATCACGTCCTCGTCCATTTAATATGATAATTATATCAGCATTATAACTTAAATTCAACGAATTAATTGAAATATATTATTTTTTATGTTATAATCAAAACAGTTAATTTTTGTGAAGAAAAGGGAATTTATATGTCTGACGAATTTGAAGAAGAAAAGCTTGACAGTCCTCTTGTGGTTCATAAGGTAACCGATGCTTCTTATTATGAAGCGGCGAATAGCATGGATGTAGATATAACACATGTTGAAGAAAGCAAATCAACAACTCTTGAGCGTCACCGTTTCAGAAGAGTAAAGAAGAGAAGAAAATCCCCGTATGTGATTTTAGTGATTGTTATTATAATTGCCGTTGTATGCGGCTTGTATTTTGGCGGTGTTTTCCCGAAAGGGGAAGAAAAAACAACCGAGACTACAACCAAGGGAAGTTATGTAACCAACGCAGAAAACAGATTTAAGGGAACTATTACGGTTAAGGGCGCATATATTTTCTTTGAAGGTAAAGAGGTTGATGGAATTACAGGTCTTACAAGAGAAATTAAGTATCTTGATGCCGGCACAGAATTTATTGTTTATGATGAAGATGCCGATTCCGCATTTCTGGAGGAAGAAATTCTGCCGCTGCTTAAAGAGTATAATATTAATTATGAAACCAAGTTCACAATTTCCAGCGGTCTTGTAAGCAAATATGAAACAGTTACCCAGCAATCTGCTGAGGAAGAACCTCCTGCAACATCTGCAGATAATGTACAGGAATAATTTATATGCAATTTGAGCTTATAGATAAAATTGACATTTCAGATGAATTAAAGCTTAAAGTTACTGACCTTGTTCGTGAGAATGAGGTCGGTATTTTACGTCTTTCTAAGAAATTTTATTGCAGAAAACCCAATTGTTTAAAATTTAAAGACGATTTAACAAGGCTTGCTGTTGTGCTGGCGGCAGCCGAAAAAACCTTAATAAAATATAAGGAGTTGGGTATTGAGGAAAAAATTTTTTTTGATACCATGGATGATATAAGAATATGGTGTGAAAACAATTCCGATAAAGGTTTAAGCAATTATAGATGGATAAAAAATCACATATATTGCGAATTGTTCAATATAGGAAGACTGCAGTTTCAGCTTTACAAGTGCAAAAATAAGACACTCAATTATAAAAAGCTGCCGTTTAAATATGGTGAAAAGCTTATTTATGTTCATATTCCTCAGGGCGAAAAACTGAACTTTGATGACTGTGTTGAATCAATAAATGAAGCCGGGTGCTTTTTTGCAAAATATTTTCCAAAGCATAAATTCAATTATTTTTTCTGCGAGAGCTGGCTTTTGTACGAGAATAATAAATATTTTATGAGCAGTGAAAGCAACATTATTAAATTTCAGTCACTTTTCGATATTGCTTATTCGCTTAATCTTGATTCACAGGGAATTGAAAGAATTTTCGGCAAAAAAGAAAAAGATGCTCATTGCTATAAGCAAGAAACATCTCTTCAGAAAGCCGCAAAAGAATATATGTTGAACGGCGGAAAGCTTGGAATTGGGATAGGCTGTATAAAAGCATAATTACGGTTAATCAATTTTCAGATACTCATTAACAGCAAGGCTGTCGCAACGTTCATTGTACGGATGACCGTTGTGCCCTTTAACCCAATTGAAGGTAACGTTATGAATTTCCAATAGAGGCAACAGCTCTTCCCATAAATCTACATTCAAGGCGGGTTTTTTGTCTGCCTTTTTCCAACCGTTTTTTTTCCAGGAATACACCCATTGCTGATTGATTGCATCACATACGTACTTTGAATCTGTGGTTAAAGTTACATTACAGGGCATTTTCAGCATTTTCAGTGCTTCAATTACTGCAGTAAGCTCCATTCGATTATTTGTTGTGTCTGAATTTCCGCCGCTGATTTCTTTTTCGGTATTGCCGTAAACCAATACAGCGCCCCATCCGCCTTTTCCGGGATTTCCGCTGCAGGCTCCGTCTGTATATATATCAACATTTTTCATATTTTGTTCACCCAAGGGAATATTTTAACATTAATTACGGTAATAATCAATATGTACATTGCTTTTCAGTGACTTGACAATCAGGGGAATATAATATATTATATATCT
>CAJTMQ010000089.1:0-1442 GCA_910577215.1 uncultured Eubacterium sp.
TTTACCACCTTTTAATAATTATGTAACACTTGCAGTTAATAAATTTTCTTTATCCACTCACCATTTTCTTTAACAGACATAAACTCATTTAAACTATCGTCATCGAAAACCTTGAACATATCTTCAAAGCCATCCGCCAGCTTATAATTCTTCAAATCTTCTTTTTTAATCCAGAAAACCTTGCCCTCTTCTGAAGAATGGAGTGTTCCGCTGAAATCATTTGTTTTATAAAGCAAAACAATGTATCTTGATGTTTTAGACATTTTCCAGTGCTTTATTCCGCACAGCTTTAGATTTTTTATATCAAGCCCTGTTTCTTCCTTAATTTCACGGATAACGGAATCATTAAAGCTTTCATCATGCTCTATATGACCGCCGGGAAAGGTAACTCCGCCCCAGCTTCTGCCGATTTTATCCTGAACAAGAATATTGCCGTTATTATCATAAATCATACACATATTCGTGAGTTCAACTTTTTCTTTTCCGCTCAATTTCATCACCAAATTAATATTATCATATAAGCAGTTTATTTGCAAACAAATAAAAAAGCCAAATGGCGCAGAAATACAAAATTTCCGCACCACTTGACAGACATTAATTAATGGTGGTTCGATATAATCTTCGACCTCATCTATACCATTCCTCAAATAAATCATATTCAGGCAATCTGCAATCAAAGGCTTTTCTTTTTTTGAAAACTGTTGTATATCTGTTAGCATTTGAATTATCATGCCAAGTGCTTATATTGGTTAAACAAGATTTGATAAACGCTTCCTTATAAACTTTAATACATTCTTGTGTACCATTGAAATTATATCCATGTATAACAACATCTTTTCCTTCGAGAAAACAATTCCTCATTTCAAACACGTCTAATGTATCGTTATTGCAATCCGTAAAATATGTATTGAAGGACGGATCAAGAAGCACCCACTTTTTCTTTTCCCTTAAATACACCTGCACTAACAGATGATTACCATAATCAGCAAATGTCTTATCACCGACAATTGCAATAGGATAGGCTTTAAAACCGCAAGCAAGCAGTATATCAGCTAAAGCTATTGCCTTATCTCTGCAGTTTATTGCATATTTGAATGGCTTTTTGTAAGAAAATTTCAAAATAGAAAGTGTATTGTCAGGTAACAGTTTAAGCTGCATACCATTGTAATAAGTAGTATCTGTAAGCCACTGCATTAATGACAATGCTTTTTCAAAATCAGTTTCACCTTTTATAACATCATCTAAAGAATATTTCTTTTTTAATATATCATATTCATCTAAATAAGAAAACAGATTATCATAATTCGTATTTCTTAATTCCTCTGTGCCGCCTATTGAAAGTGGCGGAATTTTATTTAAATCCTGATTATTCAAAAATGCAATATAATTCTCAAGCTTATTCAGTTTTCTACACCTTATTAACAATTTCACATTCATAGTTA
>CAJTMQ010000089.1:1452-5049 GCA_910577215.1 uncultured Eubacterium sp.
GCTCCCTATGTTTTTTATTTTCCGTTTTCTTTAACTGACATAAATTCGTTTAAGCTATCGTCATCAAAGAAATTGCGAAATTTTACCGATGCTGAATTATTGCGGGGTATGTGGTCACTGCCCCTAAAAAAGTTTTATCAATATAATTTTTTGCTATTCAAATATTCATTTTGCCGTTAATTACAATGTTATATACATTTCAAAACCATTCGCTGTATGCATTCTGAAAACAGTTAATTTTTTATTTCTTTTTATCTCCCTTTTTAATTTTCTGAAAAAAGAATAAACGCTTTTTGCAGTTATATATACTTTTGTCTTTTTTAATTTCAAGGAAATTGCAAATGCAGTAAAATAATTAAGCGCAATACAATAAGGCAGGCGGATTTTCATTTTAAATCTGCCGTTTGTCATTGAAATTTTCATATATCCTCTCGCTCTGCATAAACCTTGATATTATCACCGTTTTGAGTAACAATATTTACTATTTCGCCCATAACGCCGCTATCAATAAGTTCAAAAATCATGTCAAAATCTATTTCACTTAAATCAATTCCATCTGCTGATGAATTGTTTATTTTTATACTTCCAAGCAGTCCTTTAACAGATTTAAGCAAAGTGACAGGCAGCCTTACATTGATATTATCACCATTTTGGGTTATAACATTAACCTTAAGAAACATTTTGCCGTTACCTACATTTTTTCTTGAAAAGCTGTCTTTAATTTCTGCATTTTGCTTAGATATTTTATCATCAATAATACTTTCTTTTGCATCAGCTTCATTAAAATCATCTGTGCCCAGAAGCTCATCAACCGATTTACCGTACAGCTTTGCAATTTCAGGCAAAAGCATAATATCAGGGCAGGATAAATCATTTTCCCACTTTGAAACAGCCTGCGGAGAAATACCAAGACGAACAGCTACTTCCTCCTGTGTAAAACCTGAATTTTTTCTCATTGAATTTAATTTTTCGCCAAATGTCATTTTGTGATTTCCTTTCATCAATAAAATAACCGATGCACCGATTTCAATAACAATTTAACACACAAAATCGGTTGATAAAAGCAACTTTAAGTTGAAATTTACGCCTGCAACTATTGGTTGAATTTATCAACCGTCGGTTTAGCTGTGTTCATGCAAAAAGAGCATCTCAGATGAGATGCTTCGAGACTGCTGCCTGTTGTCCTGAATCTTATTTTTTCATACTCAAGTGTCTTAAATGATGAAAGCAAATCAAGAATACAAGATTCATAGCACCTTAAAATTCCTCCGTCATCAAGGCTATACACACCATATGTATGAAAATCTTTTACCCACTTTTTATATAGAGCATATTACTATTGATAAGAAAATCATTTACATATATTATTCCGTTTGGTTTCAGAACTCTTTGTATTTCTGAAATTAAAGATTTTTGAAAATCATCATCAACAATAGCACTTAATTACCAAATAAAATTATCGCATCAAAACTATTTTCATCAAAAGGTAAATCTGTATCATTATGTATAAAATTCAAATTAAGTGCTTTGTTCCATATTCTTTCCTGTAAAAGTAAATTTTCATATCAAAAAACGGCTGTCTTTCGACAGCCGTTAAATATTAACCATTAATCTGCTTTGCGATTTCCTCTGCAAAGTTTTCCTGACGCTTTTCAAGACCTTCGCCTCTTGTCATACGGATAAAGCCTGTAGCCTTAATCTCTGTGCCAAGCTTCTTAGCAGTGTCAGCAATGTAGCCGTTAACTGAGCCCTGGAAAAGATCTGAACGAACGAATTCCTGCTCAACAAGGCAGTTTTCTTTATAATACTTGCCCATTTTACCTGCAGCAATCTTTGCAAGAACTGCTTCAGGCTTAGAAGCCATCTTAGGATCTTCTTTCATCTGTGCAGCAAGAATGCCCTGCTCGTGCTCAACAACCTCTGCAGGAACTGATGCTTCATCAAGATAAGCAGGATTCATTGCAGCAATCTGCATTGCAATGTTCTTGCCCATTTCCTCAAATTCAGGAGCAGTTGCCTTTGTTTCGTCAGCAACATCAAAGCCAATCATAACACCAACTGAGCCGCCGCCGTGAACGTATGTTGAAACAACACCGTCCATTGTTTCAAAACGACGGATTTTCATATTCTCACCGATAGCAAGAATTAAATCGTTAAGAGTTTCGGTTACAGTTCTGCCTGTGCCCATATATTCTGCTTCTGTAAGCTCCTCAACAGTTGTTACGCCTGTTGCGATAACTGTTTTAGCACAATCAGTTACAAAGTTAACAAACTTTTCGTTCTTAGCAACGAAGTCTGTTTCAGAGTTAACCTCAATTACAACGCCCTTCTTAGCAGCAACATCTGCATAAGAGAGAACAACACCCTCTGCAGCAATTCTTGCAGCCTTCTTCTGAGCTGCAGCAAGACCTCTTTCACGAAGGAAGTCGATAGCCTTGTCCATATCGCCGTTTGCTTCTGTAAGAGCTTTTTTACATTCCATCATACCAACGCCGGTCTTCTCACGAAGAGCCTTTACGTCCTGAGCTGTAAATGCCATATTTATTCCTCCATATTCAATATTATAAGTTTAAATTATTATCTGAATTATTCAGCTGCTTCTTCTGTTGCTTCTGCTTCTTCAGCAGTTTCTTCAACAGCAGTATCCTGACCGTCACGGCCTTCGATAACAGCACTTGCAATTGCACCTGCAATAAGTTTTACTGCACGGATTGCATCATCGTTACCGGGGATAACATAATCAATTTCATCAGGATCACAGTTTGTATCAACAATAGCAACGATTGGAAGACCAAGCTTGATTGCTTCTGATACAGCAATTCTTTCCTTGCGAGGGTCTACGATGAACATTGCATCAGGAACCTTCTTCATTTCTGTGATACCGCCAAGATATTTTTCAAGCTTTTCAATTTCAAGCTCAAGGCCTGCAACTTCCTTTTTAGGAAGAAGATCAAATGTGCCGTCCTCCTGCATTTTCTTAAGCTGAGCAAGACGAGCTACACGACCGCGAATTGTTTTGAAGTTTGTGAGCATACCGCCAAGCCAACGTGCATTTACATAAGGCATTGCACAGCGCTCTGCTTCCTCCTTAACTGATTCCTGAGCCTGCTTCTTTGTGCCGACGAAGATGATTGAGCCACCCTCTGCAGCAAGATCACGAACGAACATATAAGCCTCATCAAGCTTCTTAACTGTTTTCTGAAGATCGATGATGTAGATGCCGTTACGCTCTGTGAAGATGTAATCAGCCATTTTAGGGTTCCATCTTCTTGTCTGATGTCCGAAATGAACACCTGCTTCTAAAAGCTGTTTCATTGAAACTACATTTGCCATTTTTATTTCCTCCTTTAGGTTTTTCCTCCACTTCGTTTCATGGCATAATCCCGTATATTTTCACCATGGGATTGATAACGAAATGTGCGTATTCTTGCGAATGCAGAAAGATTTTAACACACACCTGCAAATAAATCAAGCAAAATTTACCTTTTTGTATAAAATTTATATATAAAGGCTTTTAACCTGCTCTCTTGCAAGTAATTCTATACTGTTATCAAGCGGTGCGAGTTCTGCTTTTCCGTATTTTTTTACAAGAGCTTT
>CAJTMQ010000090.1 GCA_910577215.1 uncultured Eubacterium sp.
TGCAGACGGCGAAATTGAGGTTGTTGCGGGTTACGGCTCGGTAAACGGTGTTTATGCTTATGCTTTTTCACAGGATATTACTGTTGACGGCGGAGCAATCAGCGTTGCCCAGTGCGCTAAAATAAAAAAGATTTATGAGCTTGCCAAGAAAACAGGCTGCCCTGTTATTGGTGTTTACGATTCTAACGGAATGAAGCTCAGGGAAGGCTTTGAAGCTCTGAATGCATACGGTGAAATTTTAAAGGCTTCAACATCTGTTTCGGGTGTTGTGCTTCAGATTTCGGTTGTTGCAGGTGCCTGCCTCGGCACATCTGCGCTTATGGCAAATATGGCAGATGTTGTTATTGCGGTTAAGGATGCTGATTTCTATATTACAGCACCAAGCGAGGTTAAGGCAGAGGAGTCATTTGCACAGGGTACCGTTGATATTCTGGCAGATGATGTGAACGGTGCAATTGCATCGGTTAAGAATCTGGTTTCGCTTCTTCCGTCCAACAATCTTGAAGCTGCACCTATGTTTGATTTTGAAGAAAAGCTTTCTTACGGTGCAGATGCAAATGCTTCTGCTAAAGAAGTTATCAATGCAGTTGCTGATGAAAACAGTGTTGTTGAAATTAAAGCAGGCTATGCAGAAAATGCGGTTACTGCTTTTGCTCAGATTGCAGGCTCAACAGCAGGTGTTATTGCATTTGACGGGGAAAATGTTTGCCCTTCATGTGCATATAAGGCAGAAGCCTTCATTAAGCTTTGCGATGCCTTTAATATTCCGCTTGTTACCTTTGTTCATGCAAAGGGTCTTGTTAAGGAAAAAGAAAATCAGATGCTTGTTGCTGCAACAAAGTTAACCTCAGCTTACGCGACGGCAACTTGCCCTAAGATTTCTGTTATAACGGGCAAGGCAATCGGTGCGGCTTATATTGCGCTTGCAGGCAAGGGTGCTAATGCAGACCTTGTTTTTTCGTGGGATACGGCAGTTGTTTCACCGCTTGAGGTTGATGCGGCAGTTGCATTTCTTTATAATGAAAGGCTTGCTGCAGGTGAGAACAGAGCGGCTCTTGAAAAAGAGTATGAGGAAGAGCTTGCTTCTCCGTTTACGGCAGCAGCGTGCGGTGCAATTGACGATATTTTTGTTCCTGCAGAAACAAGAACAAAGCTTATTCATGCACTCAGCTTTTTAGACAGCAAGAGAGAAACCACAATTCCGAGAAAGCACTCGGTTAAATAATGGGAGGATTAACGATATGAAAAGATATACAATTACAGTAAACGGTACACCCTATGACGTAACAGTTGATGAGGCAGGCTCAGCTCCTGCTTCTGCACCGTCAGCAGCTCCTGCGGCACCGGTTGTTGCTCCTGCTCCTGCAGCTAAGGCAACACCTGCCTCTTCCGGAACAGAGGGTGCAGTTAAGGTTGAGGCTCCTATGCCCGGCACAATTCTTGATGTTAAAACTTCTGTCGGCGCATCTGTTAATTCAGGTGATGTTCTCTGTATTCTTGAAGCAATGAAAATGGAGAATGACATTGTTGCTCCGTCAGCAGGTACAGTTGCTTCCATTGCAGTCAATAAGGGTGACAGTGTTGAAGCAGGTCAGATTATTGTTACTTTAAATTGAGGTGACCGATATGGCTAAAATTGGTATTACCGAAACCGTTCTTCGTGATGCACATCAGTCTTTGATTGCAACAAGAATGACAACGGATGAATTTTCGGATATTCTTGAAAAAATGGATAAAATCGGCTATCACTCACTTGAGTGCTGGGGCGGTGCTACATTTGATTCCTGTCTGCGTTTCCTTAATGAAGATCCTTGGGACAGACTCCGCCTTATCCGCAAAAAATGCCCTAACACAAAATTGCAGATGCTTTTCAGAGGTCAGAATATGCTTGGCTACCGCCATTATGCGGATGACCTTGTTGATTACTTCGTTAAGAAAAGTATTGATAACGGAATTGATATTCTGCGTATATTTGATGCGCTTAATGACGTAAGAAACCTTGAAACGGCAATTACCTCTGCAAAGAAATACGGCGGTCACGTTCAGGCTGCTATTTCTTATACAACAGGTCCTGTTTTTGATATTGATTATTATTGCAATTATGCAAAGCAGCTTGAAAATGCTGGAGCAGATTCTATTTGTATTAAAGATATGGCAGGTCTTTTAACACCTTACGGAACCTATGATCTTGTTAAGGCTCTTAAAACAACCGTTAAAATTCCGATTCAGCTTCATTCTCATTACACTTCAGGTCTTGCATCAATGGTACAGCTTAAGGGTATTGAGGCAGGTATTGATGTTATTGATACTGCAATCAGCCCGCTTGCTATGGGCACATCTCACCCTGCAACTGAATCTATGGTTGCTGCATTGCAGGGAACGGAGTATGATACGGGTCTTGATTTGAAAGCGTTAACCGAAATCCGTGATTTCTTTGTTCCGCTGCGTGAAAAATATATTGCTGATGGTCTTTTGAATACAAAAATGCTCGGTGTAGATGCAAACACGCTTCTTTATCAGGTACCGGGCGGTATGCTTTCAAATCTGCTGAATCAGCTTAAGCAGGCAGGCAAGGCAGATAAGCTTGAAGAGGTGCTTGCAGAAGTTCCCCGTGTTCGAGAGGACAGCGGTTATCCTCCGCTTGTAACACCAACCTCACAGATAGTCGGCACACAGGCTGTGTTCAACATCATTATGGGTGAGCGCTATAAAATGGTTACCAAGGAATTCAAGGATATGGTTGCAGGCAAGTACGGTAAAACACCTTGCGAGATAGACTCTGAATTCAGAAAGAAGATAGTAGGCGATGAGCCTGTTATTGATTGCCGCCCTGCTGATCTTCTTAAGCCTGAACTTGATAAGTTCAAGGAAGACATTGCCGAATACTATGAGCAGGAGGAGGATGTTCTCTCCTATGCTCAGTTTGATCAGGTTGCAGTTAAGTTCTTCCAGAACAGAAGAGATGCAAAGTACGGCTTGGACGGCAAGCATGATGATATTGAAACAAAGGTTCATCCTGTTTAATATTGAATAATTTTAAGGGCGGATTTAACATCCGCCCTTTTATTATATTGACTGTGCAACATTTTAAATGATATAATTATAAATAAATCAAAATATGGGGGATTGATTATGAAGGTACTTATGATTGGCGGAACGGGTTTGCTCGGCTCGGCTGCCGCACAGATATTTGTTGATCGTAAAAATGAAGTTAAAACTTTATCTTTACCGCCGCTTCCTGCCGGTGCACCGCTACCGAAGGAAATGGAAATTGTTTTGCAGGATGCAAACAAGCTTTCCGATGAAGAAATGCTTGAGCTTATGCAGGGCTACGATATATTTGTTTTTGCAACTGGTGTTGATGAAAGAGTTGAATTTCCTGCACCTGTTTATGATGCATATTATAAATACAATATTAAGCCGCTTGAAAGGTATCTGCCGCTTGCTAAAAAGGCAGGTATGAAGGGCGCAGTTGTGTGCGGCTCATATTTTGCGTGGCTTGCAAAGGAACGCCCTGATATGATGCTTTGCGAAAAGCACCCTTATATCAGAAGCCGTATAGAGCAGGAGCAGGTCTGCGAAAAATATGCGGATAAGAATTTTCAGGTTAGTGTGCTTGAGCTTCCGTATATTTTCGGCACTCAGTCCGGCAGAAAGCCTGTGTGGGTTATTCTTATTGAGCAGCTTCAGCGCTTTGAAAAAATGCCGTTTACGATGTATCCTGCAGGCGGAACGGCAATGCTAACTGTCCGTCAGGTGGGTGAAGCAATGGTTGGTGCGGCAGAGCAGGCACTAAACGCAGCCGAAAGGTGTGAGGGTAAATTCCGTGCCTATGGCATTTCCTGCTATAATATGACGTGGCGTGAATTTTTGAAAATTGTTTACCGTGCAATGAACGGCGAGCCGAACAGAAGAATTGTTGATGTTCCGAAATGGACCTTTCAGGCATTCGGCTATGTTATGCGTAAGGATTACAAGGAAAGAAATGTTGATGCAGGCATAGATCCTGTAGGTCTTGCAGATATTATGGGTATGAATCTGTTTATTCCAACGGATGACTGCAAGGCACTTGGCTGTACACCTGATAATATTGAAGGTGCAATTTTTGATTCAATCAAGCTGTCCAAAGAAGCCTTTGAGGGTAAAGCAAAGCTTGTTGAAATGAAAGGTGAATAAAAATAAAAACGGCTGTGCAATTAAGCACAGCCGTTCATTTTCAGAAAATCCGCACATCCGCCGAAAGCTGAAGATAACCTGCAGTTAAAGCAGGTGGGCTTCATCCGCATTATTTTGTGCTCCCAGCGTCCGCCGATAGGGCGGGAGGTCTGCATACCCGTAATGCGAGTATAAATCCCTATTAAAAAAGTTGTTCGGGTTATTAAAGCTTTCGGTTGTCGAGATGCACAGACCGTAAACAAATTTCTTTTTACTGCTCAGGCTCGAAATATTCAACCTCGAATTTTTCTTCAACCTTAGCCATAAGTATATCTGAAATCTGCTCATATTCCATTTCATCTTCAATTTCAGCAAGGTATTCCTCGCCGTTTTCTTCAAGCACCTTAAGAATGATTACTTCGTAATCTGCTTCAACAATTTCCTCTGCGTCATCACGGAATTCCGTGATTGCAACATAAACGTCCTCGTCTGTTTCATATCTTTCAAGAAGCTCAAATAATATTTCGTTTCCGTTATCATCTGTAACTGATATAATATCAGGCTCATAAAACTCTTTATCGTTATCCATATCTTTCACATTCCTTTCATTATCATTACTTATTATAGTATTTTAATTCATATTCGTCAATACCAATATCTGGTTGTTAAAAAATAACAAATAAATTTAAAAATGTTAAAAAAAACTATTGACAAACAACAAAAAGCGTGTTATTATTAAGTTGAACTTAGAGAGAGGTAATCAAAAAAGAAAATCTTAATGGAGTTCAAATTATGAAAGGAGGCTTTGTCCGATGGTAGATTTAGAACCAGGTCAGACAAACGCCTGCTCAGCATTCAGGTA
>CAJTMQ010000091.1 GCA_910577215.1 uncultured Eubacterium sp.
AAAAATGTTCATTTCCTCGTCTGTGCCGATTGTTATTCTTACATAGTTATCAATTTTCGGCAGATTGAAATAGCGGATAAATACTTTCTGTGTTTTCAGCCACTCAAAATAATCCTTCATATTTATGCTGCTGTGTGTTGCAAACAAAAAGTTCGTTTGCGAATCCAGCACGGTAAAGCCAAGCGTTTTCAGTTCCTCGGTAACACGTGTTCTTGTTGCAATCACCTTGGAAACGGTTTCGTTGAAATAATCCGTATCTTTTATTGCCGCAGTACCTACTGCCATGGAAAGACTGTTTACTGTGTAGCTGTTGTAGGAATTTTTAACTGCCTCAAGCACGGCAATAAGCTCTTTATTGCCAATAGCGTAGCCTATTCTCATTCCCGCAAGGCTTCTGCTTTTCGAGAATGTGCCTGTTACAATAAGGTTTTCATATTTTTTTGTAAGCTCAACGCTTGAATAACCGCCGAAATCAACATAGGCTTCATCAATAATAACAATACAGTCTTTATTGTATTCCATCAGCTTTTCAATAAAATCTCTGCCCTCGCCAAGAGAGGTGGGCGCGTTTGGATTGGGAATAACAACTCCGCCGTTTTCCGCCTTGTAATCCTCGGCATCAATGCGAAAATCATCCTTCAGTGGATGGTTTTTATATGGTATGTTGAACAGCCTGCACCATACAGGATAAAAGCTGTAGGTAATATCAGGGTAAGCAATCGGTTTTTCACTGTTGAAAAATGCCTGAAAGCAAAGGGCAATAACATCGTCTGAGCCGTTGCCGAGAAAAACATTTTCAGCATCAACATTGTAGAATTCAGCAATTGCCTGCTTGAATTCAGTTGCATTTGCATCCGGGTAAAAGCGTAATTTGCCGCATTCAAAATTTTTTATTGCCTCAATTGCCTTGGGTGATGGGGGATAGGGGTTTTCATTTGCATTGATTTTAACAATGTTCTGCTCCTTGCTCTGCTCACCGGGCACGTAAGGCTCAATATCTCTTAAATTTTTCTTCCATAATTTTTCCATAATCCTGTACCTCGTGTGATATTTTATCACAGCACTCAGCTTTTATCAATAAAAATTACAATTATACAAATTGATTGTGAAATTGTGCATAAATTAACGTTTAGGATAGTCTAAACCCTCCGGTAATCCGAGTATGTAATCAGCAGAAACACCATAAAATGAACATAGTTTTATTATACAATCAATTCGCATATCTCTTTTTTTGTTTTCCCAGTGTCCTACTGTTGCATCAGATACACCGCATAAATCTGCTATTTGTTGTTGTGTTAAATCTCTATCATTTCTTAAATTCTGAAATTTTTGTCTATAATCCATAAGTGAAACCCCCCTTTTTTGTATAATACTACAAAAAGTAGTGTTTGGTATTGCAATACTACAAAAAGTAGTGTAAGATTTAGCTGAACTATTAATCGTAGCAATTAAATCGTAGCAATTAATTAGATAAGGTGGTAATTATTATGCGTATTTCTATATATAAAAAACGCTTCCCGATTACCTCAGAAAGCGTTTATATTTGGATTATCCGTTCTGTCCGAAATATAATCAATATTGGTATTAAAAAAATCAGCAAGCACAATCAGATTATGTGCACGAAATTAACGCTTGGGATAGTCTAAACCCTCCGGTAATCCGAGTATATAATCGGCAGATACACCATAGTAAAGACATAGTGTTATTAAATGCTCTAATGGCAATTGTCTTTTTCCTAATTCGTATTGACTGTAATATGATTGTGTTGTTTTTAATATGTTTGCTATTTCATCTTGATTTTTGTCATTATCTTGTCTTAGTTCCCGCATTCTTTGGTAATATTGCATAATTGAAACGCTCCTTTTTTGTTCAATGATACAATTATATCATAGTTCACATATGGACTATTGACTTTAGTTTACATCTCGACTATAATGCATATTGTAATAGTTCATAAGTGAACTATGATAAAAATAATAAGGGAGGTGATTTATTATGTGCATTTCTATATATAAAATAGAAAATGCTTCCCGATTACTTCAGAAAGCATTTATATTTTATTTGGATTATCCGTTCTGTCCAAAATATAATCAATATTTGTGTTAAAGAAATCTGCAAGCACAATCAGATTATCCGTTGTTGGTAATTTTTCGCCTGTTTCATATTTTGAAAGTAAGGCTTGGTCAATACCTGTTTGCATTTGCAAGCCAATTTGAGTTAAGCCTTTTTCTTTTCGCAGTTTCCGTAAGTTTTTCCCCATAACATCACCTAATGAGATTATGTCATATTATATTATTGACAAATATGACGATTTATCATAAAATGGTTTTGTTAAGGAGGTTTATATATGAAAGAAGATAAATTTATTAAAATTAATCTATATATCTTTTTCATATTTAGTGTTGTATGGCTGATTTTGTTCTTTTTTTCAGGAATGAGGTTTAATTTTTCAGAACTGTTTTACAGCAGATTAAAATGTTTTTTAGTTATATTTACTATAGCATATATAATTTACATAGTTGTTGTAAGTATTGCTTGTGCCGTAGAAGAGTATATTAAGAGAAGAAAATATGTTGCACAAAGCGAATATATAAATATGTTAATAGCTGAAATTGAGCAACGTAAGGAAACCGCTTTCTGATTATTCAAAAAGCGGTTTAATTTACTTGTTTTTAAGATTATTAAGGTCTTTTTCAGTAATCATACCATTTTTATTTTCGAATTCCTGTATATGAATGCGGGCAAGCATTTCAAATTCCTTGTTGCAGGAGCGTGCATTATATTCTGCAATATAGTGCATTTTATCAAGCAGTTCCTGTGGAATTCTTAAAGTAAACTGCGGAAGATTGGATGCCATATAATCACCTCAAATATATTTTACACAGATTTATCAATAAAAAATCATATTGACATCAAAATGACATCACTATATAATAATCTAATAATTTATTATTGAGGTGATTGTTATGTATAAAATGATGAATAAGAAAAGGATATTACTTTTAATAGGTTCAGTATTTATGATGATTGGTTCAGTGCTCGCGTTGTATCCTTTTGTGGAAATAAATAATGTATTTATGATAATGTTATCAGTATTACTATTCGTGCTTGCTCTGACAATTTTTTCGGCAGCCCTTTTTCTACAAATTATTTTAGATGTGGTGGATTTAATGGAAGAAAAGAAGAATACTAAAAAGTAAATAGGATTTGTGCCAATAAATATTCTGTTGTTTTAATCCGCTTATTATGATAAAATAAAAGCATTAGAGGCGGAGGTTTCAATATGGAAATTTATATTTTGATTTTGCTTGCGGTTTTAGTTGTTTTGATGATTGCCGCAATTGCTTTGATTCTATCAAATAAGCCAAAAAAGGATAACAGTATTGCTTTGTTGGATCAAAAGGCTGATATTAATGCAAAGCGTACACAAGAGGGTCTGCGTACAGTTTCCGAACAGATGCACAGGCTTACCGAAAAGAATTACGAGCAGATGCTTAAAATAAACGAATCGCTCAACGAAAATGCCGAAAGGCAGACCAAGAGAATTAATGATTCAATAGGTTTAATGCAGGAAAGCAACGAGAAAAAGCTTGAGGAAATGCGTAAAACCGTTGATGAAAAGCTGACAGAAACGCTCAATCAGCGTCTTAATGCGTCATTTAAAACGGTTTCCGAGCAATTGCAGAATGTTTATAAGAGCCTTGGCGAGATGAAGGAGCTTTCAGCAGGTGTAACGGACAATGTTAAGGGGCTTAACCGTGTGCTTACCAATGTTAAGGCAAGAGGAACATGGGCAGAGGTACAGCTTGGTAATATTCTTGATGAAACGATTCCGGGTATGTATGATACGAATGTAAAAACCAATCCGAAATACAACGGGCAGGTTGAATTTGCAATCAGAATTCCAAATCAGGAGGATGAAGGCATTACGTATCTTCCGCTTGATTCCAAATTTCCTATGGAGGATTATGCACGGTTATCCGCTGCCGCTGAAGAGGGAAATATAGAAGAGCTCGAAAGGGCAAAGAAAGCACTTGAGCAGAGAGTTAAAGAAGAAGCAAGGCTTGTTAAGCAGTATATAAGCACGCCCGAAACAACACCATTTGCAATTCTTTACCTTGCAACAGAGGGCTTATATGCCGAAATTACTTCAAGCAAAAGCGGCATTGCCGAAAAGCTGCAGGCAGACGGAATTATGATTGCAGGTCCCAGCACGGTTACTGCACTGCTTAATTCACTTGCAATGGGCTTCAGAACAATGGCAATCAACAAGAAAGCCAACGAGGTTTGGAAGGTGCTCGGCGCCGCTAAAACGCAGTATGATAAATTCGGAGAGCTTCTGGCTAAAGCAAGGAAAAAGGTTGATGAAGCAGGTAAGGTTCTTGATGAAGCAGACCACAGAAATGCCATTATTCAGAAAAATTTACGTAAAGTAGAAACACTTAACAGCAATGAAGCACAATCGCTGTTGGGCATTGAGGAATAAGCAGGATTCAAAATATATTGTGGTAAGCTGTTTGTTATTCAACAATATATTTGATTTTTAATAATATCAATGAAATAAAGCAGTGTAAAGATATAGTCTTTACACTGCTTTGCTGATTTTATAAACTGTTACTCTTCATTTAATTTAGCAGTTGGTGCTTTTTCAAGCTCCTTCTGAGCCTTTTCCTGTGTAGTCATTGAAGCCGAATCAGCAATACCATTTTATATAAAGGATATTTATGTTTTAGTCAATTCATATATAGATTATTTTACCGAGATTACATATTCCCTCGGCGTAATTCCGAAC
>CAJTMQ010000092.1:0-1099 GCA_910577215.1 uncultured Eubacterium sp.
ACTGTATTACAGTGCGTTCAATTCGTCAAAAAAGCCGATGGATTTTATCCATCGGCTCCTGCTTATGAAATTAAAATTCTTATCACTCCGCAGATAAATAAATGCAGCGGATAATATATGTAGAAGAACGTTCTGATTCCTTTCAGCTTTCCCCTTTCACCGTTATATGTTTTCAGAACCGGAACAGACAAACAAACCCCCAATTGCAAAATTCCGTACGCCTTGCAGCATACTTTTTCTTATCGCGTGTATAATGGTAACCCTCTGCGATAAAAAACCACATAATCGGTGCAGTAAGTCTGCCGATTAAATGAAGAGCAATGGCCCACCATACTCTTGAATTACCCGGAACAAGCGTCCAAGTTAAATGATCAATAGTCATAGCAATAGTGGCTGTCAGCTTCAGTTCATTTGCGTTTAATCCTTTACTTGTTCTTCTTATCATAGCATTACTCCAGCATAAGCTGCTTAACAGAAATTTTTTTAATTCGTTTTGAATATAAATACATAATCAATTCATAAAGCACTGTAAATGAAATTAAAGTTATGATAAAAGCCTTGATATCAAAATTATATTCAGGCATTACTGAAATATCCTTAAAAACAACACCAACCATTAATTTCAAAAGACCAAACTGATAAACAGTTCCTATGGCAAAGCTGAGCCCGGCAATCGGTCTGTAGCCTCCTAAAATTGCCTTGCAGCATTCCCGATGCTGATAACCGAATGCCTGCATCATTGCAATTGTTTTGGTATTTGAATGAATAACGGATGTAATGCCCATAAACATTGTAACGCAAGAAAATACTATGCCTATAAACATCATCATTAAACTCATCATAATGCTTGAAAGCTCCTCCATACTGAAGGACATCTGCATTGTTGCGGAAAAGCAAAATGATGAAACACCAATTAAAAATACAAGTGAATACCGTTGCTTTATTGTGCTTCTTTTAAGCTCGTGTAAAAAAGGCAGCTCTGTTTTCGTTTTTACAACTCTTTTAATCTTATTTTCCTTTTCTCTGAGCAAATACTGTACAGGCATTTTCAGCTTAACGCAGCTGTAAAACATTGCAAGAAGTGAAAAAACAGCTGTTG
>CAJTMQ010000092.1:1111-1351 GCA_910577215.1 uncultured Eubacterium sp.
GCACTAAGCAAATGATTAAAACAGGATGAAATTCAACCCTTATAAAGGGCAGTAAACGATCTGCATTCTGAACATCATAAAATGCAGACATTATGCAAAAAGCACCTGCGAACCCTGCTGCTGTTCCTGCAAAAACACTAAAGCCGAATACAGAAAAGCTTTTTGCTATTTTTATATTCGGATAGCCAAGCGCTTTTAATATACCAATCTCTTTCTTATGTGTATCTATGTAGTTTTTTA
>CAJTMQ010000092.1:1380-4549 GCA_910577215.1 uncultured Eubacterium sp.
ATACTTGTAAAAAGCATACACCCGCCTGTAATACCGCATACTACCTTACCCGTCATAACCTGCGCATCGTAAAACAATTTAACAGAGCTATCTGCAATCTGTGCTTCTATACCCGATAAATCAATATTATAGTTTAAAAATAATGTGCAGATAAATACAGCACAAAATGAAATAATAACAATACCTACCAGCTTAATACTGTTTTTTAATCCGATAATCATATTTTACCAGCCAATCTCATAAGCACTTTTCCGTGATTTGTTCGTGCAGTAATCAACAATTCTGCCGCTGTTCATTTTTATTACTGTTTTAGCCATTTCAGCTATATTGATATTATGTGTTACCATTACTATTGCAAAATGATACTCCTTTTGCAGTTTTCTGATATAATCAAGCACCAAGCGCCCCGTTTCTTCATCCAAAGCCCCTGTCGGCTCATCAAGAAAAAGTACCTTGGGCTTTTTAGCCAATGCCCTTGCAATGGATACTCTCTGCTGTTCCCCGCCGCTCAGCTCGCTTGGATATTTATGCAGCTTGTCACCAAGTCCGACTTCCTCAATGATTTTTCTGTAATCACGGTTACCGGCTAATTCTGCACCCATTTTAACATTTTTATCAACATTCATATGAGAAAGAAGATAATACTGCTGAAAAATAAAACCAACATTTTCTTTTCTGAATGCAGTTAATTCATTATCGGAAAGTGAAGTTATATCATTGCCGTCATAGATGATTGTGCCGCTGTCAGGCTTTTCGAGCCCTGAAACAACATTAAGAAGTGTTGATTTTCCCGAGCCTGAAGCACCTAATATAACGGTAAAATCCTCATCTTTTATCTCAAGCGAAATACCGTTAAGAACCTGAATTTTATTTGCTTTATCACCATAAAATTTTGTAATATTATCAGCTATAATCATAATCTGCTCTCTTTCATTCTTAACAACAGACCTTGACAAACCTCGGTCATCATACCACCTATTTCCTGTTCACTAAAACAGCATACACCTGTTGCAAGCAGAGCACCTATTCCGTGCGTATATATCCAGAGGTGGCGGTAAAGTCTTTTTGAATCATCCTCATCCAGTCCATACATTTTCTGAACGGATAACAATATTTGCCGATAATTATCATCAATCATCGGCAAAGTGCCTGCTGCATCCATTTTCTCATTCTGCTGTGTCATAAACAGCAGTTGGAATAGCTTAGGCTCATTCTTGGCAAAAAGTATATATTGCAATCCGACACCCTTAAATGCAGACTCCTGCGCCAAACCGATTTTTATGTATTTGTTATACTCATCTCTTGCAGCCCTGATCACCTGCTGTAAAAGCTCATCCATATTCTGAAATAATCCGAAAACAGGCTTTGAGGAGGTACCAAGCTTGGCACCGAGTGCTCTTGCCGTTACGGCTTCTATTCCGTCTGCTTTTACCATTTCCAGAGCAGCTTCAATAATTTCTTCTTTTGTAAATTTACATTTCGGAGGCATATACTCACCCTTTCCGCAACATACGTTACGCAACATTTGTTTCTTATAGAAGATTATACAAATTAATAAAAGGTTTGTCAATAAAAAAAGCAGAGAAATGACTCTCTGCTTTAACTTTATTCATCACATTTTCACTTCTTTCACTCTCCCCCGGCAGAACCGGAGGTTTTGCCTTTGCTGAAAAAACAAAGACAAAATCGGCTGAAAGTATCAGCCGATTCATATATTACATATATTTTTTGATTTCGTCAACCATATCGAGCTTTTCCCATGAAACGCCAAGGTCTTCCCTGCCCATATGACCGTAAGCAGCAACATTTTTATAAACAGGCTTTCTTAAATCAAGCCGGTCTATAATGGCAGACGGTCTTAAATCAAACACCTTATTTACAATTTCACCGATTTCTTCATCAGACTTAATGCCGGTGCCGAAAGTATCAACCATAATGGAAACAGGTTTTGCAACACCGATTGCATAAGCAAGCTCAACCTCACACTTTTTGGCAAGACCTGCTGCAACAATATTCTTTGCAACCCAACGAGCCGCATAAGCTGCACTGCGGTCAACCTTTGTCGGGTCTTTACCGCTGAAAGCACCGCCGCCGTGGCGAGCGTATCCGCCATATGTATCAACAATAATCTTTCTGCCTGTAAGTCCGCTGTCACCCTGAGGTCCGCCGATTACAAATCTGCCCGTTGGGTTAACATAAATAACGGTGTCATCATCCATCAACTCAGCAGGAACAGTTGTTTTGATTACCTTTTCAATGATATCACGACGAAGCGTATCAAGTGAAACATCTGCACTGTGCTGGCTTGAAACAACAATTGCGGTTACCTTAACAGGCTTATCGTTTTCATATTCAACAGTAACCTGCGTTTTACCGTCAGCATAAAGATAAGGAAGCGTGCCGTTTTCACGAACCTCTGTTAATTTAATTGCAAGCTTATGTGCCAAGCTGATAGGCATAGGCATAAGCTCTTTTGTTTCATCACAGGCATAGCCGAACATCATACCCTGATCGCCTGCACCGTTAAGATTGTATTCATCATCCTCCGAATTTTTGAGTTCATAGGATTTATCAACACCCATAGCAATATCTGCACTCTGCTTATCAAGAGCAACAAGAACCGCACAGGTATTTCCGTCAAAGCCCTTAACACCGTCATCATAACCAATATCACAGATAGTTTTTCTTACGATAGACGGAATATCAACCTGAGCATTGGATGTTATTTCACCCATAACAAGAACCTGACCCGTTGTACAAGTGGTTTCGCATGCAACACGGCTCATCCGGTCCTGCTCAAGCATAGCATCAAGAATTGCATCCGAAATCTGATCACATATTTTATCAGGATGACCCTTTGTAACAGATTCGCTTGTAAATAAATATTTAGACATATTATTCTCCTTTCACAAAAAAACACACACCGAAATGAGTGTGTGCAAACCTAACTCATCACTCGGTTATACCGCAGGAATTAGCACCTTGCCTTAAAAGCAGGTTGCTGTGGCGTCATAAGGCCTGTCCCTCAACCACTCTTGATAAGATATTATTGACTTTAGAAATTATGATAACGCAACACGGCTGAATTGTCAATATATATTTTCAAGTAAAAATATAGCAAAATAAAGTTTACAATATATTAACATCACAGCTTGTCAAGAATATTGAA
>CAJTMQ010000093.1 GCA_910577215.1 uncultured Eubacterium sp.
GTTTTTTAATGAAATCAGCAGGAGTTTATTTAGCAAAGAGGATTCATACTTAACAGATGAAGATATTGATTATACAAAGATTTTAAAAACAATTTGTGATATAAATATATTTGAAGATGAAACGATGACATCAGAAAAAATGCAAAAAAAATTAGATGAAGCTGAAGATTATTGTTATCAGCTTCCTATATACAGAAATGGTAAAACATATGTTTATACCGTTGGTAAGGGAGGACCTGTAAGAGAAGATATAAGAGAATACCTTACAGATGATGAAATAAAAAGAATTGAAAGTCGTGAAGGCAGATGGATTTATAGCTTTGGTCAACTTATTGAAAAAGAAATTGATTATATTGAAGCTTTAAACGAAATGCTTGAATATAACAATATTGAAAATGCAAAGGTTTATGTTGTTGGAGGTATAGCTTCTGGATTACATCAACTTGCCGTTATATGCTGTGAAAACGGAGATGTTAAAGTTAATATAATGGAAGGAGTCGACGAAAACAAGGAAGCAGCAATTATACTCGATAAGAATTACAAATTATATTCATATGAGGAAATAAAAGCACTTGTTGACAAAATTCCACCGATAAATCCTGATTGTGATGATGGATTCGGCTATAATAACACAAGCAGTAATAATTATACTCAGTATATACTGTTTGCTGTTGGCGCTGTTATTGTTCTTTCTGTTGCAGCAGTAACAGTGGTGTGTATAAAAAAGAAAAAAGCAAAGGCATCTGCTGAATTAAGCGAATAAGTTTTTGAACAAGCAAATATTAAGTTCAATAAAAAAAGCTGCTCTATGAGCAGCTTTTTTTGTTCTTATTTCCAATTCTGAATAACAGATGGATTATCAAATATTTCATCAAATTTTCTAAGGCAGGGAACAACATCTCCGTAATCAAGTGAACGATGGTCAATTGCAATTGTGATAGGGAGAATAGAGCGAATTTCAATTTTTTCCTCGCCGAATTCATCAGTAATCACTGTGGGGCGCTTCTGTATAGCGTTGATTGCAAAGGCTGTGGTCTGCGGAGGAATAATCTCCAAAAGATAGCAGTTTCCTTTTTGCTCTTTATAAACCGAGCCTAAATTTGTAATCGTAGTTGTTCCTTGCTCAATATCATGCTTAGTAAGTCTGTCTTCCTCAGGAATTGAGTAATACTTCTTCTTTTTGCTTCCCGAAAGAGAATGCACCTTATGCTTACCGGGCATTTTTGAGCCGTAAAGTCGTTCAATAGTCTGGATAAGTTTTCCTTTTTTCAATCCGGTTAAGGTGTTATCAAGTGATACCTCGTACATAACCTGATTCATATCTGAATTATTTGCCCGGCGGATGGTATCGTTAATAGCATCTGTCATTTCGGTAAGTGATTTATTGCCCATATCATGCATATTTACGGTCATCATTTCACCTGATTTAAGTATCATCGGCATAGTAACATCAATATTATCGTGATATTTAAGTGTACCGCGAACAAGTTTTCTTCTGAATTTCAGTGTGCAGTTCATCTTAGGTGCTTCCTTCAGACCTTCACAGATAACCTTAATCATTATTGTGTTAATTGTGATTTTTTTTGATTTATCTTCAATCCATTCGTTGAGTTTTTTGTATTCTTTCAACAGCTCTGTTACATCCGCTTCGTATGAAAGTGAAGAGTGGGGAATTTGCTCCCAGCTTTCGGAAGTCATATTTGAAACTATTTTTCTTGCGATACCGAAGCGTTCTTTTTTATAGATTGCCATAAACATTCTCCTTTTATAATGTGATATTTAATCACATCAACCGCATTTTAAGGTTATAAATTCAGAAATCTTCGTTAAATCTTTTCTTGAATTCAGCTTTCAGTTCATTTCTGAAATCAGGGTGTGCTATGTTAATTAATGCTCTTGCTCTGTTTTTAACCGTCTGTCCCTTTAGGTTTGCTATACCATATTCAGTTACTATATAGTGAACGTCGTTTCTTGGTGTGGTAATGGCTGAGTTATCTGTTATTGTTGGAACAATTTTTGAAACCGTGTTGTTTTTGGCTGTTGAAGGCATAGCGATAATGGACCTGCCGCCCTTGCTCATTGTAGCACCGCGAACAAAATCCACCTGACCGCCTACACCTGAAATCTGCCTTGAGCCAATCATATCGGAAACTACCTGACCAAGCAGGTCAACCTGAATACACGAGTTTACGGACACCATATTATCAATTTTTGCAATATTCATCGGGTGATTAACATAATCAATCGGATGCATCTCAATATCGGGATTATCGTTTATGAAATCAAAAAGCTTTTTTGTTCCGTATGCGAAGCCGAGAACGGTTTTGTTTTTGTCAATCGTTTTCATAGAGTTATTGATAACTCCGCTTTTGATTAAATCAACAACACCATCGCCAACCATTTCCGAATGAAGACCAAGATTTTTCTTGTTTTCAAGCTCCTTACAAATTGCGTTCGGAATTCCGCCGATTCCAAGCTGAATGCAGTCTCCGTCATTAATAAGCGAAGCGCAGTATTTGCCGATTGTTTTTTCAACATCGGAAAGGGGTAGAGTAGGTACTTCAGGCAGAGGCTCATTCATTTCAACCAAATAATCAAAATCTGAAATATGTTTAATTGCTTTTCCATATGTGCGCGGCACATATTTGTTTACCTGTGCAATTTTAACCTCACAGTAATCAAGCGTGCTTTCAATATAATCAACATTGGTGCCGAGTGAAACGTATCCGTTTTCATCAGGAGGGCACACCGAAACTATGGAAACCCTTGGTTTAACAATCTCTCGTATTACCATAGGCTGTTCGTAAAAATGACAGGTTGTGAAGTCTGCTGCACCGCCTGAAATTGCCCTTCTGTTTACCGATGTGGCAAAAAAGGAATTTAAAGAAAAATGACCTTTAAGTTTTTCATCAATCCAATAGGAGTCACCGATAGTTACCATGTTGTTTATCTGAACATTGCGGAACTTTTTGTAGTTTTCATACATAATTCTTTCAATTCCGTAAGGCTCACCGCAACCAAAAGAGGTAACAACTTTGTCTCCGTCATTAATATGGCTTATTGCTTCTTCAGCTGTTACAAGCTTTTGTTTATAAAGTTCTTTCCAATTCATTTATTATACCCGCAAAATGTTTTTTATTTATAATATATTATATACACTAGTATTGCAATTTACATATATGATGAATTTGTAAGGTTAATATGTTACATTCAAATTTTCTTCTGCTTCAGCAACCTTAAGCATAATTGCACATTCAATACGCTTTCTGTGAAGCTCACAGCCGAATTCATATACTCCGTTAACACTGCCCGTTGTGTGATAAGCGTTGGCAGCACATCCGCCGCTGCAATAAAGTTTTGCAAAGCAATCCTTACATTCTTTGTGTGAATAAACATTGCATTCGTTAAACTGATTAAGAATTTCCTTATTTTCAATGCCGTTCCATATATCACCGAGTCTGAATTTATCATCACCTACAAACTGGTGGCACGGGTATAAATCACCGCCTGGCGTAACAGCAAGATATTCGGTGCCTACGCCACAGCCTGAAACTCTCTTAACAATACATGGACCTGCATCCAGGTCAATCATATAGTGATAGAAAGTAAATCCGTTTCCTTTTCTGCAGCGTTTCAGCATTTCATTTGCAAGGATTTCATACTGCTCTTTCAGAACAGGCAAATCACTTTCTTTTAAAGCATATGGCTCTGCAGGGTCTGAAACAACCGGCTCAATGGATAATTCCTTAAAACCTAAGTCTGCCATATGAAGAATATCTGCTGAAAAATCGGCGTTGTAATGTGTATAGGTTCCGCGCATATAATAATCAGCCTGATTTCTTGAATCGGCAAATTTTCTGAATTTGTTTATTAT
The DNA here is from genome assembly GCA_910577215.1 of uncultured Eubacterium sp. GTDB lineage: Bacteria > Bacillota > Clostridia > Oscillospirales > Acutalibacteraceae > Eubacterium_R. Next base: position 3,875 of record CAJTMQ010000093.1, read on the forward strand.
TAAATCGTAAGAGCCCTTTCCGTTGCAGGAGGTACGCAGTCTGTCGTGTGTCTGAGGTCTGCCGTCAAGAGAAAGCACAACGTTTCCCATTTCCTTGTTACAGAATTCAATTACTTCATCATCAACAAGCAAGCCGTTTGTTGTTAACGTGAACCTGAAATTTTTATTGAATTTCTTTTCCTTGCTTCTGCCGTATTCAACAAGTTTTTTGCAAACATCCCAATTAAGGAGGGGTTCTCCGCCGAAGAAATCAACCTCAAGATTTTTTCTTGTTCCGCTTTGCTCAATAAGAAAATCAAGTGCACGTTTTCCTGTTTCAAAGCTCATTAAGCCTTTCGGTCCGTCATATTCTCCCTTGCCTGCAAAGCAGTATTTGCAAGCGAGATTGCAGTCGTGAGCAACATGAAGGCATATTGCCTTAACAACACCTTGGCGCTTTTTGAATTCCTTTGCAGTTGCTTCAAAGGTGTCCTTAGCGAAAAGTCTGCCGTCTGCAATAAGTGCTTCAATATCTTCAAAGCAGATGTCTATTTCTTCTGGTGTAACATCACTTTGATTTTTATATTTTTCAAGTATGTATTTTTTTATTTCATCCTTGCTTTTTTCTTTGTAGTTTGTGATTATATCATATGCCACTTCATCAACAGAGTGCAC
>CAJTMQ010000094.1 GCA_910577215.1 uncultured Eubacterium sp.
TGCAAAAAATTCGTCATTTTTGTGTAATAATACACAATATTATAGAAATTTCGATAAAAAATACATTCATAATTTTCATATTAACCTCTTTTAATTATCATATATAGGTGTTATAATGACTAAAGCATTATTTATAAGAGAGGATTATATGATGTTTATTTTATTAGGAAGTATTGCTGCTTTAATTATAAGCGCAATTCAAATTTTTGCTTTTTGTGAAAACAGAAGCTTTGGTAAATGCCTGCATTTTACCATAAGAAATATTTTTGTAATTAATTTGGTTTCACTTGCATTACTCAAATATGTTTTTAAATATCAACATTTTCTTGTTACCAATGCATATAAAACTGCTTCATTCGTAAAATTCTTCTTCCTGTCTGTTTTAGTGGGAATTGTATTTTTGTTTATTTCTGCAATTGTTAATAACTTCATTGCATTTGAAAACGAAACACCTAAAAAAAGCGGCGGCGCAAGATTTATGAAAATTCTTTCTGCAATATTTGTTGCACTTGGCTCTGCCTGCTATTTCGGTACAATATGGGGCAAGGGTGCATTCGGTGATGTTACTGCAGACCAGCTGCTTATTAACTTAACCTCACCAACCGAGGGTATGGACCCCAATGTATACCTTGAAGGCTTTGAGGGGCCTGTTTTCCAAACTATGCTCGTAACAGCTCTTTTCTGTATTTTTGCTTTCAGCAACTTTAAAATTGTTTACAATAAAAACAGAAGAGCATCCACAATATTCAATGACCTGGCACACAGAATAATCAGTCTTCTGCTTGCTGTTGCTTTTCTTGCAGGCGGCATCGTTTACGGTGTTGAGAAATTCCAGCTTGTTCAGTTATATAATGCCTACATATTGGAATCCAACATCATTGATGATAATTATGTTGATCCAAGAACAACTAAAATGACGTTCCCCGAAAAGAAACGAAATCTTATTCATATATATCTTGAATCACTTGAAAACAGCTTTTTATCAAAAGACCTCGGAGGATATATTGATGAAAATCTTATGCCCGAGCTCACAGAGCTTTCCTATGAAGGCATAACCTTCTCCGATAATGAAAACAAATTCGGAGGTCCTCTTCAGGCAACAGGCACACAGTGGAGTGTAGCCTCTATGGTTAATATGACCACCGGTCTGCCGATGAAAGTTCCTGCAGAGCCTAACGCATACGGTTCAAAGGATAATTTTTTGCCGGGTGCATGGACAATGGGTGATATTCTCAAAGAGCAGGGCTATGAACAAACAGTTATGTTCGGTGCAGATGCAAACTTCGGCGGCTTAACATACTATTATGAGTCACACGGAAACTATAAAATTATGGATCACCGATTTGCAAAGAAAAACGGTCTTGTTCCTGAAGACTACAAGGTTTGGTGGGGTTATGAGGATGATAAGCTCTATGAATTTGCCAAAGATGAGCTCACACGTCTTTATGAAACGGGAAAACCATTTAATTTCACAATGGAAACTGCGGATACACACCGCCCCGGCGGCTATCTCAGCGATAAGGCTCCCCAACCTCATAAGGATCATTATGCAAATGCTATTTCATACAGCACAGCTGAAACCGTTAAATTTGTTCGCTGGATTCAAGAACAGCCGTTTTATGAAAATACAACAATCATTCTGATTGGCGATCATCTTAGCATGGATACAGATTTCTTCATTAATTATAATTTTGACGACAGCTATCTTCGAACACAGTACAATCTGATTATTAACCCCGATCCGAGTGTAGCGAACATTTCCGGTTCACGCCTTGTTAACCGTCAGTATGCAAACTTCGATATGTTCCCTACAATTCTTGCAAGCATCGGCGTTGATATTAAGGGTGAAAGACTCGGAATCGGCACAAATCTTTTCTCAGGAAAGAAAACAATTTTTGAGGAATACGGTGTTGATGCAACAAACAGAGAGCTTGAAAAGAAGAGCGATATTTATAACAACACAATTCTTGTTGACCCGAACAATCCTTTGCCGGATACAACAACAGAAAATCAATAATAATGAAACAAGACCTGATGATTTATAGTCATCAGGTCTTTATTTTTGTTATGATTCTATCTTTTCAAAAGCAGATGCAGGGTGATTGCAAAGCGGGCATATAAAATCCTCCGGCAGCTCGTCACCCTCATATTCATAGCCGCACACTTTGCAGCGCCACACTGTTTTTTTATTTTTCTTTTCCTGTGGCTTCGGCTTTATATTACTGTGGTAATACGCATATGTGGCAGATGCCGCATCCGAAATAATCTCAGCATCCGTAACCTCTGCAACAAACATTGTGTGCGTTCCAAGATCAATATCCTGCACAACCTTGGCACTGATATATGAATTAACCCCGTCTGTAATATACATAACTCCGTTTTCTGCACGCTTTGCCGCTTGATAGCCATCAAACTTATTTGCCGATGACCCGCTTTGAAAGCCGAAATGCTTAAATAATTCAAACTCTGCTTTCTCTGATATAACCGAAAGGTTAAAAACACCGGTGTTTTTAATCATACCGTATGTTTTGGATTTTTTGTTTATCGTCACCGCAATCTGCAAGGGCGTGTCTGTAACCTGCCCCGCAGTGTTGATAATGCAGCCGTTATCAAAATCATTTTCCCTTGCAGTGATAATAAAAAGTCCGTAAGAAAGCTTAAACATTGCATTGCTGTTTATAAAAATCACCCTTTCAATAATATATTTTTATTTTTACACGAAAGAATGAATATAAACAAAAAAGAGCGGATTTTATATCCGCCCTCCATTATTATAATTCTGCAATTACCTCAATCTCGCAAAGAACTGCCTTGGGCAAATCCTTAACTGCTACACAGCTTCTTGCCGGTTTTGATGTAAAATATCTGCCGTAAACCTCATTAAATGCGGCAAAATCATTTATATCTGCAAGAAAGCATACCGTTTTAACCGCTTTATCAAGGCTTGTACCTGCTGCTTCACATACCGCCTTAAGATTTTCACAAACCTGTTTGGTCTGCTCCTCAATCGTTTTTGCCTCAACATTTCCTGTTGCTGGGTTAATGGCAATCTGACCGCTTGTAAAAAGAAGCCCGTTTGCCTTAACCGCCTGACTGTATGGACCTATTGCACCGGGTGCATTTGAAGTTGATACATATTCCATAATATTACTCCTTTAATATTAATCGCAAACCTCAAAGCCTGCTGCTTTAAGTGCCTGCTTTATTGATACAATATGTGTATAATCCCTTGTTTCCACACCTATGCGAAGATAACAATCGGTTATATTCATATCAAGATCAGTGCTGTCATAGCTGACGCTGGTTACATTTGCACCTGTTCCCGCTATAATGTTTGAAACATCTGAAAGCTGACCGGGCTTATCCGAAAGTGCAATTGTTATATTTGCCTTTCTGCCGCTCATTTTCAAACCACGCTCAATAACTCTTGAAAGGATTGTTACATCAATGTTTCCGCCCGAAACAAGGCAGCAAACATTTTTTCCCTCTATATCCGGAATCTTTCCTGCAAGCACTGCCGCAACGGGAACGGCACCTGCACCCTCTGAAATGAGCTTCTGCTGCTCCAAAAGAGTTAATATTGCAAGTGCAATTTCATCGTCCGTAACCGTGAAAATGCCGTCTACATACTGCTTTACAAGCTCATATGTTAAATCACCGGGTGTTTTAACTGCAATACCGTCTGCAATCGTCTGCACCTTCGACAGCGTTTCAATCTCACCGTCAATAATTGACTTTTCCATACTTGGAGCACCCGCTGCCTGAACACCGTAAACCTTGCAGTTCGGATTAATCTGCTTGATTGTATAGGCAACACCCGCAATAAGTCCGCCGCCGCCGATGGGCACAACAACTGCATCTGCATCTGGAAGCTGTTCAAGAATTTCAAGTCCTATTGTTCCCTGACCCGCAATAACATCAGGGTCATTAAACGGATGAATAAAACAATAACCGTTTTTATCCCTGAGCTCAATTGCCTTGTTGTATGCATCATCATAAACACCCTTAACAAGGCACACATCTGCACCGAACCGTTTTGTTGCCTCAACCTTGGAAATAGGTGCACCATCGGGCAGACAGATAAGACTTTTTATACCGCTTTTTGTTGCCGCAAGTGCAACACCCTGCGCGTGATTTCCTGCTGAGCAGGCAATCACACCTTTTGCCTTTTCCTCATCACTGAGCTGGCTGATTTTAAAATAAGAGCCTCTTATTTTAAATGAGCCCGTAACCTGTAAATTTTCTGTTTTAAGATAAATATTTGTACCCTTTCTGATATTCGGGGCAAGTATCATATCTGTTTCACGTATAATTTCCTTCAGCACATGTGAAGCTTTATAGATCTTATCAATAGTAAGCATTTTTTCGCCTTCTTGTATATTTTTCAGTTATTTTAATACTATTATGCAAATTTGTCAATCGGCATCTAAATATATAAGGGGCATTGACTTTGAATTTGATATGATATAAAATTATATTAATA
>CAJTMQ010000095.1 GCA_910577215.1 uncultured Eubacterium sp.
AATTTTATATATTTATTTATATAGGAGGAAATCTAATGGCAAGAAAAAAGAAAACAATGGATGGTAACAACGCTGCTGCTCACGTTTCTTATGCGTTTACAGAAGTTGCTGCTATCTATCCTATCACTCCTTCATCTGTTATGGCTGAGGTTACTGATATTCTTTCTTCTCATGATACTAAGAATATTTTCGGTCAGAATGTAAGAGTGCAGGAAATGGAATCAGAAGGCGGTGCTGCCGGTGCAGTTCACGGTTCACTTTCAGCAGGTGCTTTAACAACAACATATACGGCTTCACAGGGTCTTTTACTTATGATTCCGAATATGTACAAAATCGCAGGTGAACTTCTTTCATCCGTAATTCACGTTTCGGCTCGCTGCGTATCAACTCATGCCCTTAATATTTTCGGTGATCATTCAGACGTTTATGCCTGCCGTCAAACAGGTTATGCAATGCTTTGCTCAAACAACCCTCAGGAGGTTATGGACCTTGGTGCGGTTGCTCACCTTGCAACGCTCAAATGCGGTGTTCCTTTCCTTCATTTCTTTGACGGTTTCCGCACATCTCACGAGATTCAGAAAATTGAGGTTTGGGATTACGAGGATCTTAAATCAATGGTAGATATGGAGGATGTTAAGCGTTTTCGTGCTCACGCTCTTAACCCTGAGCATCCGACTCTCCGTGGATCTGCTGAAAACTCAGACCTTTTCTTCCAGCACAGAGAGGCTTGCAACAAGTATTACAACGATGCTGTTGAAGCAACCGTTAAGTATATGGATGAGGTTAATGCAAAAATCGGCACAGATTACAAGCCTTTCAACTATTACGGTGCAGCTGATGCAGAGCATATCATTATTGCTATGGGTTCAGTTTGTGACACAATTGCAGAAACAATTGATTACCTTAACGCTAAGGGCGAAAAGGTTGGTCTTGTTAAGGTTCATCTTTACAGACCGTTCTCTGCTAAATATCTTCTTGATGTTATTCCGTCAACCGTAACAAAGATTTCTGTTATTGACAGAACGAAGGAACCCGGCTCAATCGGCGAACCTCTTTACCTTGATGTTGTTGCTGCTCTTAAGGGCTCCGCATTTGAAACAACACCTGTATATAACGGCCGTTACGGTCTTGGCTCTAAGGATACGGTTCCTGCTCATATCATCTCAATTTATGATAATATGAAAGCAGCAGAGCCGAAAACAACATTCACAATCGGTATTGTTGATGATGTTACAAATCTTTCACTTGATGCAGGCGAGAATGTAGACACTACTCCTGCAGGCACAACATCCTGTAAATTCTGGGGTCTTGGATCAGATGGTACAGTAGGTGCAAACAAAGACTCTATCAAGATTATCGGTGATAATACAGATAAATTTGCTCAGGGCTATTTCTTCTATGATTCAAAGAAATCCGGCGGTATTACAGTATCTCACCTTCGTTTCGGTGACAGCCCGATTACATCAACATATCTTATCAATAAGGCAAACTTTGTTGCCTGCCATTGTCCGTCATATGTAACAAAATATGATATGGTACAGGATCTTGTTCCCGGCGGCACATTCCTTCTTAACTGTATCTGGACTCCGGAAGAGCTTGATGAGGAGCTTCCTGCAGCAATGAAGAGATATATTGCTGAAAATGATATTAATTTATATATTATTAATGGTATTAAGATTGCTGAAGAGGTTGGTCTTCGCGGACGTGCTTCAACAATTCTTCAGTCTGCTTTCTTTACAATTTCAGGTATTCTTCCTGTTGATGAGGCTATTGAGCTTATGAAGGCTAAGGCAACTGCTAAGTTCTCTAAGAAGGGTGATGCAATTGTTGCCGCTAACCACGCAGGCATTGAGCGTGGTTCTAAAGAGCTTATCAAGGTTGAGGTTCCTGCAAGCTGGAAGAATGCACAGGATGATGAGGTTGAGCTTGAGGTTAAAACAGACCGTCCTGAAATGAAGAAGTTTGTTAAAGAAATTCTTGATCCTGTAGGTCATCAGAAGGGTGACACAATTCCTGTTTCAACATTTGTTGATATGGCAGACGGCGTATTTCCGCAGGGCTCTGCAGCATTTGAAAAGCGCGGTATCGCAGTAGATGTTCCGGAATGGGATGCAACAACCTGTGCTCAGTGTAACAGATGTTCAATGGTTTGCCCTCATGCGGTTATCCGCCCTGTAGCACTTACAGAGGATGAGCTTGCTGCTGCTCCTGAAAACACAAAGGCAGTGGATCTTAAAGTTCCTAAGAATTCAGGTCTTAAATATGCGATTATCGTTTCAACACTTGACTGTACAGGCTGTGCATCTTGTGCAAATGTTTGTCCTACAAAATCACTTACAATGAAGCCGATTGCTTCACAGATGGATCAGCAGCCTGTATTCGATGCTCTTTGTGATACAGATCCGAATCCAACAGTGGCTTCAGATAAAACGATTGTTTCAACGCAGTATCTTAAACCGTATCTTGAGTTCTCAGGTGCTTGTGCAGGCTGTGGTGAAACACCTTACGCTAAGCTTGTAACTCAGCTTTTCGGTGACAAGATGTATGTTGCAAACGCAACAGGCTGTTCTTCAATCTGGGGTGGTTCGGCTCCTTCAACACCTTATACTGTTGATAAAAACGGAAACGGTCCTGCTTGGTCTAACTCACTCTTTGAAGATAATGCAGAATTTGGTTTAGGTATGTTCCTCGGAAATGCTCAGATTCGTTCAAGACTTGCTGAGGATGCTCTTGCTCTTCAGAATTCAGCAGTTGCTGAAGAGGTTAAGGCTTATCTTGATACATTTGAGGATACACGTGCAAACGATGCTCCTGCAAAGGCACTTATCGCAGCTCTTGAAAATGCAGAGCTTTCAGGTGATGAAAAGGCTGCTGCTGAGGACTTCCTTAAGGATAAGGATTATGCGGCTAAGAAGAGCCAGTGGATCTTCGGCGGTGACGGTTGGGCTTATGATATCGGCTTCGGCGGTCTTGACCACGTTATTGCTCAGAATCAGGATGTAAATATTCTTGTATTTGATACAGAGGTTTATTCAAACACAGGCGGTCAGGCTTCAAAGGCTACACCAACAGGTGCAGTTGCTCAGTTTGCTGCTTCAGGTAAGATAACAAAGAAGAAGGATCTTGCAAAGATTGCAATGTCTTATGGCTACGTTTATGTTGCTCAGATTGCAATGGGTGCTGATTACAACCAGTGCTTAAAGGCAATTAAAGAGGCTGAGGCTTATCACGGTCCGTCACTTATTATTGCTTATGCACCGTGTATCAACCACGGTATCAAGATGCCGTTCAACCAGGCTGAACAGAAGAAGGCAGTTACATCCGGTTATTGGAATCTCTTCAGATATAATCCTGCTCTTATTGCAGAGGGTAAGAATCCATTCTCACTTGATTCAAAAGAGCCTACAGGTGATTATCTTGAATTCATCAACGGTGAAACACGTTACTCTTCACTCAGAAGAAGCTTCCCTGAAAAGGCTGATGAGCTCTTCAATATTGCTGCTGATAATGCAATTGAAAAGTATAATGAGCTTGTTCGCACAGTTGATTACTATGCACCTAAGAAGAACTAATATAGTTAATAAATAAAAAACGGGGCTGCCGGACGGCAGCCCTTATTTTGTATAGGGGAGAAGGGTAGGTATATGGAAAATTTAAGTAAATTCTGCACCTGCAAAGATTTAAAGTGTCCGCTTAATCCTGTTAATCATGAGAAGGGCTGCAGTCTTTGTATCAGCAAGTGCCTGAAGGATAAGGAAATTCCAAGCTGCTTTTTTAAGTTACTGAATAAAGACGATGAAATTACAGGATATTCCATTGAGGATTTTGCAAAACTTGTTCTTGATGAATAGAGTTATAAAAAAGGCTGTGTGTTGATTAACACATAGCCTTTTTGTTGCCCCCCGCCAGTAAAGACAATAAAATGGGAGGATATTATTCGTTCCCTTATGTTCTTTTTGGATATGGCAAATTATCAGGTAAGCCCAATATATAATCTGCCGAAACATTAAACAATCTACATAATGCTCTTAAATCCTCTAAATTTGGTTCTGTTGTTCCGTTTTCAATATATGAGACTTTTCGTTGAGTAATATTGCATTTATCTGCAACTTCCTTTTGTTTTAAATCCTTGTCTTGTCTTAATTCTTTTATTCTTTTTTGTGCTATATCCATTTTTATCACCTCAAATATATTTTACAATAGATAAAAATTAACTATTGACATATAGTTAAAAACTATCTATAATTATTTTGGATGGAATGAATAAGGAAATTTATGGAGAAAGTAAAAATGCAGAAAAAGGTAACAATCACACAGGAAGAATATGCAGAATACAAAAAGCTTAGAAAATATAGAAGATTGATTTCTGATAAATACAGAG
>CAJTMQ010000096.1 GCA_910577215.1 uncultured Eubacterium sp.
ACCTATACAGACGAACTGCCGGAGCGTATTCCTCTGTCACAAAACAAAGAATTCAAGTCTATTAAAAATGCTGTTATACAAGAGGCAATGAATATTGTTACTGACCGCATAATCATGGCTGACGATGAAGAAAATGCTGATGAACAATCTGAATCTGATTCCGAGCCGAGCGATGAAGAAACAGAACCGCCGCTCACGGATAAAGAAAAAATATCTTTGATGTGGCAGTATTACAAAAAGGCGAAAATCTTGCTTAATCGTGATAACGAAAATTATGATCCGAATACGGCGATTGAATTTCTGATTGAATCTGCGAAACTCGGATGCGGTGTTGCAAAATATCGCCTTGGCAAGATGTTTTTGCAAGGCAAAGATGTGCCGAAGAATATAGATTACGCTCTGCGGTGGCTTGAAGAATCGGTCGGCGAAGGCAATGAGTTTGCGGAATATCTGCTTGGTAAAACTTATCTTAAAGGTGAAGATGTTGAGCAAGATTTAATTCGTGCGGAAGATTTATTGAGAAAGTCATCCGCGCAAGGCAACAAGTATGCAAAATATACACTTGGAAAAAGTTTGCTTGACGGCGAATTATTTTTGCAAAACATCCCTGAAGCGATAAAACTGATTACTGAATCGGCGGACAATGGCTTTGCTCCTGCACAGTATTTACTCGGAAAATTATTATACAAAGGCGAAGTAATACCGCAGGATTTGAAGAAAGCAATAGAATATCTCGAAAAAGCGGCAGGACAGAAAAATCCATATGCCGCTTATCTTGCAGGAAAAATACGGTTTACAGAGGATGCAGTTAAGGACATTAGAAAAGCAATCCGCAACTTTGAAATCGCCGCTGAGAACGGAAATCACTATGCAGAGTATATGCTCGGCAATATTTATTTTTACGGCAAAGACGCCCCGCGTGACTATGATAGAGCGATTGTATACCTTACTGCTTCAGCTGAACACGGCAATCAATACGCAAACCAGTTATTGCACAGTATAAAATCCAATCGTAATTGGTCAGCGGCGCTGGGTTCACTCCGCTTGCTTGGTCAGATCAGCCGTATCATACAAAATCGCTTAGAGGATGACCGCAGAGGAAAACAAATTTTAATTGACCGAAAACTCCGCAGAAAAATCGATGAAAAAAAGCAGGCTCACGGTTTGAAACAGGGATAAGAAAACCCTGCGAAAGTAAATTTCGCAGGGTGAAATTTTATTCGTCTAGCATAAGCTGTCCGTTTTTTGCTTTTTGTTTTAAAAGTTCCATTTGTTCTTTTTCAAGCTGTGCAATGCTTTTTTCCGGAGTAGGCAAATCTTCGGGCATTGTACCGCCGATTTCCTCTATGGCTTTTCGTACTTCTTTGCCTACAGAATGATGAACCGCAGTAGCTGTCTGCGCATCGCTGACATTGTCTTTCCTCAATTTTTCTTCTGTTTGAGAAATACGGAATAAGTTTGCAACGAGTTCTGTACTGCCCATATAGTCAAGTATTTTCTGACCGATTTCAAGACCTTTCTTTTTATGAATGTCGTCAACAGTCATTCCGCCGTACAAGCCCATATATCCTGCATTTTGAAAAATGGCAAATTCTTCATTTGTGATTACGCCGCTGTTTCTTGCGGTTTCGGCGAGAAGCTGGTTCCATTGCTTAATATCACCGCGGACAACCAATCTTCTGCTGTCCTCATCAAGCTCGTTGAAATGGTCAGCAACTTCCTGCCTGTATGTTTGGATTGCAAAATATGTTTGACCGAGTGCAATGACTTCTTTTCGGGGATCACCGTTTTGCACAATCAAATAACAAGCGTATCTTGTAAGTTCGTAATCAAGTTTAGGTTTTGTTGTTGCACCCCTGCCGCAACGATTTTCCTGACCTCGGGAAAATCGTATTCAACAATTCTTCCGCTGTTTTTGCAGGCAATCATTGCACGCTTGATTACTTTATGAAAATTTTCCCATTTTGTGTAATCTAAAACAACGGCTAAATCTCTGGCACACCAGTATTCAGAGCCGTCTGTTCGTACTTTTTTTATATCCTCAAAGCATTTATATTCTTTTGCAACAAGGTTACTCATAACAAAATCACCCCAACAATTCCGCATTTTTATATTATCAGTATATCATAAAATTTTGAAAAAATAAAGGCAAAAACGAAAGGAATACCTATGTCAAAATATCTTTAATGAAGCAAGAAAAGTTTCTAATGAAGGAACAATGGACATTTATAAGTATCAACAGCTTTATAGAGATAAGGTTGTTAACGAACCTGTTCCTCACTTGTTTATTATTTCTGATGAGTTTGCAGAGCTGAAAACACAACAACCTGAGTTTATGGAGCAGTTGATAAGTGCTGCGCGTATAGCTGTTTTCCGAAATGGCAGAGAGAAATAATACATATAAAGATGCTAAACTGGACACATCGTCATTAGATAAGTTTGAAGAAAAAACATATGTGTTTATTGGCTTTAAAAGATTTTGTGAACAGCTGACAGCAGACGGAAAAGAAAAGCTTGGAATTCTGCTTGAAAAAGCAGAAAGCTTTTACAAATTACATTTTGTTATTATTGAGTCCCTTTCACAGTTCAATACATATTCTTATGATTCTTGGTATAAGCGACAGATTACCGGAGCAGATGGTTTATGGATCGGCGACGGAGTTGCGGATCAATATATGCTTAAAATCAATAAGATTACAAGTGAACTCTATGAAGAGGTCGGCAGTGAATACGGTTATGCAATAACAAGAAATAAGCCGACCTTGTTGAAGCTTCTTTCACCAAGGTTAGATGAGGAGGTCGAGTAAAATGGAAAAAGTTTTAGTCGAGATATTTGTTCCGGTGCTTGACCGTTCTTTTGATGTGTTTATACCTTTACAATCGCCTATGTATGAGGTGCTTGAACTTATAAAAAAGGCAATATCGGAAATGTCGGATGGTCGCTTTATTGCAAATCAAAACACCACGATATGTCATCGTGAAGACGGTTCAATTCTCAATATTAACTTGTCAGTTTATGAGTTGGAAATTCGCAACGGCTCAAAACTGATGTTAGTATAAATATTTTAAGGAGGTCATTTATTATGGCAAGAACAATTCAGGTAACCCCTGAGCAGTTGGAGTCCGCAGCAGGAAGAATTGAAAGTTTAGCTGCTGATTATAAAACACAATATGATCAGCTCTACAGCGAAACGAATGCTATGGCTTCAACTTGGAACGGAAAGGACAATACCGCATTTGTTGATCAGATTGCCGTCATAATCGGTTATCTTAGTAACCTGATTATCACTGTTGTATGCATACTTTTTAACAGCACCGTCAAAGCGTTTTTCGGAAAGCATATAGCCGTCATTATTGTATGTATACTCTGTTTTATTGCCGTTACGGTCTGTTACACTTGCAAGGTTGTTGCTGTTATCATAGGTTTTAAGTTCAGTGCTGCCGTTCGGATACTCAATCTTTATTGTGCGGTACTGACTGTCATAGTGATAAACAGTAACATTGCCGTTTGCATCTGTTGTGGTAGTTTTTCCGTTGGCATAAGCAAGTGTGCTTACTGCACCGTTTGCATCCACCTGCTTTGTTACTCTGCCTTCATTGTCATAGGTATTGGTAACAATTACATTACCCTCAGCATCCGTCCATGAAGTCATCTGATGCTTGCTGTCATACGCATATTTAATCTCATTGCCGTTTGCATCCTTGTAGGAAACAAGATTATTGTTATCGTCATAGGCATAATTGAGTGTTTTGCCATTTGGAAGGGTGATTGCTTTGATATATCCGTCATCTGTATATGAGAACGAATATACTGTGCCTGCAGGAGATGTGATGGATTTGAGGTTATATTCATCATCGTAAGCGAGTGATGTAACAAAGCCCTTTGCATCCGTGATTCTGGTGAGCATACCCATTGTGTTGAAGCGTCTTACTTCACCATCAGCAGATTTAACCTCATATTCATATACATTGTACTTTTCAAGCTCTTCGCCGCCGAAATCGCCCTCTTTTTCACCGATTTTAACAGGTGTAAAGGTGAGGTTGTATCCGTCAGGACATGTATATCCGCCCTTGCCGTCCGGCTCAAAGTATATGGCACTGCCATCGCCGCGTGAATATACGAAGGTTCCGCTTTGGAGCTTTGAAATGAACTCATCATATTCAAAATGCCAGCCGCGACCGAATGAACTGTTGTAGGATTTTGACAGCATAGTTGTAGAAATATATTCAAAAGTGATAAGTGGATAGTAAATTTGAGATTGTCGATTAGAGTGGTAGAAAGTAATGAAGGATATTTTCCTTAACCACCTTATTACATGGTGCTAGCACCATGTAATAAGGTGGTTAAGGA
>CAJTMQ010000097.1 GCA_910577215.1 uncultured Eubacterium sp.
TACGAAATAGTTTTAATTTTGGTGTTTTTTTTATGATTACAGGTATAATTTGCGAATTCAACCCTATGCATAAGGGGCATATACATTTAATAAATTCCGTAAAAAAAGACTGTGATGATGCTGTTATCTGCTGTATGAGCGGTAATTTTGTTCAGCGCGGTGAGTTTGCAGTTTATGATAAATTTACACGAGCAAAAGAGGCTCTGCAAAACGGTGCAGATTTAATTATTGAGCTGCCTGCGGTTTATTCTACCCTCTCAGCTGAAGGCTTCTGCAAGGCAGGTGTAAGGCTTATAGAAGCAACAGGAATTGCAGATCAGCTTGCTTTCGGAGCTGAAAATGACAGCATTGATGAACTGCGTTCCGTTGCTGATTTATTGAATGATAATGAAATCCAAAAGAAAATTGCACTGGAAATGAAAAGCGGTGTATCATTCCCTGCCGCAAGAAGCAAAGTATTAAAAACGGATTTGCTGAATTACCCGAACAACATACTTGCAGTTGAATATTTAAAAGCAGCATCACTCCCCTGCATTGCTGTTAAAAGAATAGGATTAGGGCATGACAGTGAGGACGAACAGTATTCTTCATCTGCAATCAGAAAAACATTAAACAGCAATGAAATCTCTTCTATATATAACTGTGAGGTTGCCGTTCTCTCCAAACTGAGAACAATGACAGCAGGCGATTTTTTACAGATTGAGGATGTAAACGAGGGTCTTGAAAACAGAATTGCACAGGCAGTAAAAAAAGCCACATCACTTAACGAATTATATGCTTTAATCAAATCAAAAAGATACACACATTCAAGAATAAGAAGAATTATTTTAAGAGCGTATCTCGGTATAACAAGCCGGCCTGAAGAACCTCCTTATATACGAATTTTAGGTTTTAACGAAAAGGGCAGGCTCTTACTTTCAAAAATGAAGAAAGAGGCTTCAAAGCCTATTATAACAAAGCTGAGCGACTGCGATGCATCCGCACTGCCTTTTTTTGAACAGGAATGTAAATTTACCGATTTATATAATCTCGGATACAAAAAGCCTCTGCCCTGCTCAACAGAGCAAAGAACAAAAATTATTATGCTGTAATTAAGGAGATAGACTATGAAATTGTTATCCTGGAATGTTAACGGACTGCGTGCTTGTATGAATAAAAATTTCAATGAATTCTTTTATGATGTTAACGCTGATATATTCTGTCTGCAGGAAACCAAGCTGCAGGAAGGGCAGATTGATTTTGCACCCGAGGGTTATTACTGCTATTGGAATTATGCGGAAAAGAAAGGCTATTCAGGCACAGCAATATTTACAAAAGAAAAACCAATTCATATTCAGTACGGAATGGGTATAGAGGAACACGATAAGGAAGGCAGACTCATTACACTTGAATTTGATGATTATTATTTAGTCACGGTTTATATGCCGAATTCACAGCGTGAGCTTAAAAGAATTGAATATCGTATGAAATGGGAGGATGATTTCAGAAATTACATTCTTTCTCTGGACAAGTCAAAACCCGTAATATACTGCGGGGACTTAAATGTTGCACACAAAGAAATAGATTTAAAAAATCCGAAAACAAATCATAACAATGCAGGCTTTACGGATTATGAAAGAGAAAAACTTTCTGCCATTCTTAACAACGGTTTTACCGATACCTTCAGATATTTTTATCCCGATAAAGAAGGAATTTACAGCTGGTGGTCTTATATGTTTAAGGCAAGAGAAAAAAACGCGGGCTGGAGAATTGATTATTTTATCGTATCAAACAGGCTTAAAGACAGGCTTACAGATGCCAAAATACACACCGATATTCTCGGCTCTGACCACTGCCCTGTTGAAGTTGATATTGATATATAAATAAACAGCTGAGTGAACAAATCACTCAGCTGTTTACTATTTTATTTAAAATGAGTTATAAATTCATCCTTTGACATAGATGAATTAAGATAGCTTAAAAGTGAATTGGTTGAAAGAAACTCCGGAAGATTTAATTCTTTCAGTAGTTTTTTTCTTTTTTCCTTAGAATTCGCTCCGCCTGATATGCCTGCTGCAAACAAATCATAATTTGTAATAAGCTCTCTGTTTTCTTCCAGCTTAAATTCAACATCAGCCCTTTCAAACAGAGCTGAAAGAATGCTGTCATCTATTCCCTCAACACCTAATTTACCCTCTTTGGAGGCAACCTCTTTACGCTTTTCCTTTCCATAAATATCAGGTATATATAAATGCTTAATTCTATCTTTGGGTATCCCTGAAGAAATATAGTTTCTTATCTGAAAGCCTGAATGGTCTGAATCCGTTAAAACTATAATTCCCCTATCCTCAGCAAGATGTCTTATAAAATTAAGCCGTTCCTTATCCTTATATATCTGAAAGCCGTTTGTTTCTATAATAAGAGTATCAAGAATATTGGAAAGCTTAATCTTATCGTATTTCCCCTCTACAATCACAGCCTCTTTAATCTTAATCATAGCTTACCTCTTTAGATATAAGAAGAAGCTTAACCATGGTTTCTTCAAGAACAAGTTTTTTATCCATACCTGTGCTTTTTAAAATGTTATCCGCTTCCATAAGCACATCAAGAGATTTTCTGAGCTGCTCAACAGAAAGATTTGCACAGTCGCGCATAGCATTTCTGAGTGCAAACTCCCTGCCCTTATAATTATAGTAATGACCTACATCTTCAACAGGCTGCCCTGCTATTTTAGCACATTTAACTCTGTACATATCAACATAACAATTGGATATTACTGCAAGAACGCTGACAGGCTCTTCCTTCATAACAAAAAGCGTATCAAGCACAGAATATGCTTTTTCGTAATCTCCTTTTATAATTGCTTTTGAAAGGTCGTAAACTCTTGCCTGAAGGCATTTGACTGCAAGCCTGTTAATAATATCCTTAGTAACCTCTCCGCCGTTCACATATGATGAAAGTTTTTCTGTTTCATTCAAAAGCGTTTTTATATCAGTTCCTGAAACAGAAATTAAATAACGTGCATTATCCGCAGATAATACTGCACCTCTTTTTTTGCAGCCGCTAACAAGAAGCTTAACAAGCTCACCTTCAGTTCTTTTATCAAGCACAACAGACGAGCCTGCTTTTGCAAAGGCGTTATCAACAGCCTTCATTTTTGCATTTTTCTTTGAATCAAAAGCTAATGAATCATACCAGAACACAAGCACTGTCGTATCAGGAACATCATTCAGAAATTCTTTAAGTGCATCAATCTCGGATGCACTTTTATCAATTGGATAATCACATACAAGAACAAAATTATAGCTGCTCATCATAGGAAGCATTTCAGCATCCTTTAAAATTTCATTAAGCGATGTATCCTTGCCGTTATATGAATGAAAATTAAAATCCTCAAAAGCAGGCTCAACAATTTTCTTTTTGAGCTCATTGACATAATGCTCTTTCAAGTAACCTTCTTCGCCGTATATAAGATAGGCATTGGAAAATAAGCCCGCCTTAATCTGCTGCTTTAATTCCTGTTCTCCTATTTTTGCCATTGATTGAGCCTCCTTTCTGCCAAACCGTTTTTATTAACAGTATAAACAATATCATAATCAGATACTGTATTCAAGTACATAACATGTTCATATGAATTATAATTATTATATTTACCGAGAATTTCAAAATGAGAATTATATATTTTCAACGCTACATATATATTGTTTTTATTATAATGATATTTTATATTAAATGACTGCCATAAATCAACATCAAAATCATCCGCATTGATTATATTGTTGCAATTAATCCCGCTGCCCGAGGTTTTCTTACAGGAAACATAATTTAAAACATCAAAATCACTTGTCAGCTTTTCTGAATATTCGCTTGAACCGGTATCTATTATAAGCATAACATCAAGGTTATTGGCACTTATCAAGTTTTTAACTGTTGTGTATTGTGAAGAATCATTAACACCTGCAACAACAGCATTTTCCCTGTCATAAACAACAACCGCAGAGGTGTAATACCCGTTAATTATGCTTAACTCTTATTAGGAACACGAAAACGCAAGATTTTTGACGAAAATACAAGAAAACAGATTGAAACTATCACATTACGCAGAAGACGGGGAAATCTCCCAGCAGGAATACCGGGAAATGAAAGCCGATTATGAACGGCAGGCCGCCGGGCTCTCGGATTTGCTGGCCCGGCTGACGGCTGAACGGAAACAGCTTTCAAACGGCGTTGACCAGCAGCATCCCGCGCTGGTAGCCTTTGCGAAATATCAGAACATCGAAAAGCTGACCCGCGAAATCCTGA
>CAJTMQ010000098.1 GCA_910577215.1 uncultured Eubacterium sp.
TATATATTATAATATTAATATTTTAGAGAGTTAAGAAAAATCCTAACTCTCATATAATAATACTGAAATAATTTTATGAATATTACCAGATTAGCCGATTGAATCAGCTACAGCACCCGGAGATTGATCACGCAATGATACCATACGCTCTTCCTTGTATTTTTCAACATCAATATATCTTATTTGATCCGACTGCAGCTTAACCATGCCAAGCTTATTAACTGCATAGTCTTCAATCTGATCTATAGTAACAAGAGCTTCAAGCTCTGCATTTGTGCAGATATTCTGATTAACCTCTCGGGAAAGTTCCGTTTTAAGATTAGCTATTTCACGTGTGTACTCATTTTTCTTTGCATATGTAAAAAGCGTGCCGAAAAGCATTGCTGCAGCAAGTGATAAAACAGCAACAATAGTAACAACCTGCTTTAACGCCAGCCTTTGGCTCGCAACAAGTTCCTCCCTGCTTTTCAGCCTTTCATTTGTGCTTACCGAAAGTTCCCTTCTGCGCTTTGGCATAGGCGGTTCGGGTACAAATTTAGGCGCAGCGGATGAACGTGTTTGATTAAACGCATTTACCGCATTTGTTGTTTCCAAATCAGCACTATATGAATAGCGGCGAAAATCATTCGTATTCGTCATTTTCATTCATCCTTTCTTTTATAATAATTAATATTTTTTAAATGCTCTGAGTCTTGAAGATCTTGCTCTCGGATTATCTGCAAGTTCTTTTTCACTCGGAGCTTTTGATTTAAACGGCAGTTCGCCCTTAGGCTTATTGCCGCAAACACATACAGGAAATTCTTTCGGACAGGTACAGCCCCTTGTCCACTCTGCAAACTTTTCCTTGACTATTCTGTCCTCAAGAGAATGGAAGGTTATCACGGCAATGATTCCGTTCGGATTAAGGCATTCAAAAGCATTATCAAGTGCTTCACGAAGCCTGTCCAGCTCGCCGTTAACCTCTATTCTTATTGCCTGAAAGGTTTTTCTTGCAGGATGACCCTTTTTAAGTTCCCTTGCAGGCATTGAGTCTTTAATTATGTCAACAAGTTCAAAGGTTGTCTCAATTTTCTTTTTTTCTCTTGCCTTAACAATATTTCTCGCAATACTGCGGCTGAATTTTTCTTCGCCGTATTTCCATATTATATCTGCGAGACTGTGTTCATCATAGCTGTTAACAACATCATAGGCGGAAAGACCCTCCTTTGACATTCTCATATCAAGCGGAGCATCCTGATGAAACGAAAAACCCCTGTCTCCATTATCAAGCTGGAAGGAGCTTACACCCAAATCAAGCAGCATTCCGTCTATAGCATTTATATTTAAAGATGCTATAACATCCTTAATATTTGAAAAATTATTCTGAACAATAGAAACATTCGGCAAACTGCCTATTCTTTCATTAAGAACCTTTATGGCATCCGGATCCTGATCTATTGCAATCAAGCGTTTTGCCGTTTTGGCAATTTCTCTTGAATGACCGCCGCCGCCTGCTGTTCCGTCTGCAATAATTTTATTTTTATTTAATTCAAGTGCAGCAATAGCTTCATCAAAAAGAACACTTTTGTGGTTAAATTCCATACTCATCAAGAATATCCTCAACCTCTTGTTCGTCTATGCTGTTAAGCTGCTCGTTGAACAAATCACAGTTCCATATTTCAATTCTTTTGTTATTTCCAAAAACCTCTGCTTCCTTTTGATCAAGCAATTCAACCTGACGGCGGAGATTTTCATTAAGAAGAAGCCTGCCCTGCCCATCAAGACTCATTTTTTCTGCATTTGCCGAAAAGAAGAATTCAAGCTGCTTTCTCTTTTTCTGATTAACAGTTGTATGAATTTTATTCATAAACTCATTCCACTCTTCCATCGGATAGAGAGCAAGACATTTACCGAAGCCACGTGAAGCAATAAACTCCTGACCGAGTGAAGCACGCATATTTGCAGGGATGGAAATTCTGCCCTTGGCATCAATCTTATAGGCTTTATGACCAACAAAATACTCGTCCATTATCTGCTCTCCTCCTTTCGTGAAATGTATAAAGCAATAAAAAATTGAAATCAATATAACTTTTTATGGGAATTATATTGAATTTTATGGGATTTCTCACCACTTGATTACATTATATAGGGCAATTCCCCCATTGTCAAGATTTATTTCTACCCATAATTATTTGTAACATAATTGTAACAATTATTGTTTTAGCCTATTTTCTATGCTATACTGTTAATTATTAAGGAGGTAACAAAAAATATGTCTGATTACAAAACCACTTTAAGACAGAAGCTTGGATACGGTGTAGGAGCTATAGGTCTTGACCTTTCTTACGGATTGTTTTATTCTTATCTGTCTTATTACTTATCAAGCGTTTTGGGAATTAAAGAAGCATTTTTGCTTTTGCTCACGCCCCTTGCCCGAATATGGGACGGTGTTAATGATCCGATTATGGGTACTGTTGTTGACAGCACCAAAACAAAAATGGGAAAATACCGACCATGGATTTTAATTGGTGCCGCTTCAAATGCAGTTGTGTTATCACTGCTGTTTACCTCATTTGGGATGAGCGGCACAAAGCTATACATTTATATAGCAGTTATGTATATTCTTTGGGGCATGACAAATACAATGGCAGATATTCCCTATTGGTCTATGGTGCCGAGCTTTACAAATGACCCTCAGGACAGAAATCTGATTGCAACAATTGCAAGAACCTTCAGCGGACTGGGTCAGGGATTAATTACGGTATTAACTCCCCTCATTCTGCCGCTTCTTTCAAGCGGAATCACAACCGATAAGGGCTACAGTGCATCAGGCTTTTCAAAATGGGCAATAATCTGCGGAATATTACTTGTAATCTTTTCTTCAATATGCGTTTTATCTACTAAGGAACGCCACGTAATTTATAACAAGGAAAAATTCAGTTTCAAGCAGATGTTTAAAGTTATTGCAGGAAATGATCAGCTTATTGTTTTTATGATATTTGCAATGATTTCAAATGCAGGCTGGTATTTAACAAGCGGAACGGCAGTTTATTACTTCACAGATGTTCTTGGTAAAAGCACAGCACAAAGTATGTTTTCCATGATTGGCGCTGTAGGTTCTGCGGCAGGCTTGCTTGTTATCCCGATACTTGAAAAATTCCTATCAAACAGAAAGATTTATCAAATTTCACTTTCAATGGCTATTTTAGGCTATGTTTTAATGTTTATCTTCGGTCCTGTTCTTAAAATAACAATTGCACTTGATATAAGCTATATCATAGCAAGTATAGGAATAGGCTCTATGTTCGTTGCACAGACTGTTTTTCTTGCAGACATAGTTGATTACGGCGAATACAAAACAGGCAGCAGAAACGAAAGCATAACCTTCTCTATGAAGGGATTTTTACAGAAGATGGCATATACCATTCAGACAATCTTCTTATTTGGCGGACTTGGAATCATGGGCTACAACAGTCAGATTACAACAGGTTCTATTAATGAAGCTACCAAGAATGCAATAGGCATTATCTGCTTTGGCATTCCTCCGATCTTAATTCTGATTTCACTTATCGTATTCAGCACTAAATTCAAGCTTCACGGTGAACTGAGAAATAAAGTTCATGATTATATTTCAGAGAAAAGAGCAAGTGAAAAGTAAATATAAGTAAAAAATTATCCCCGATGGAAATCCATCGGGGACTTTAAATATCCTTTTACA
>CAJTMQ010000099.1:0-847 GCA_910577215.1 uncultured Eubacterium sp.
TATCTATTTTTTTATAAAAGAATATAAAAAACAGGAGGGCATATGCCCTCCTGTTTTCATTTTATTAATCGAATTTTTCAAATTTCGGATAATATTTGAATATAACCTTACCCATTATTTTATCCTCAGAAACATATTTATTGCTCCAATGTCGAGAATCCATAGAATTGTTCCTGTTATCACCTAATGTAAAATAAAGATTTTCAGAAACAGTGTATATGCCACTATCGCTTTTGGTACAATATTTGCTGAGAAAGGCAGTTGTGCCGACGGTCATACCGTTTTCAGCATAACAGAAACTTCCGTCTGTGGTTATTTCTTCACCCATTTCCGGAATGTAAAACGGACCTGCGTTGCCGCTTGGTACTTCTTCCGGATTAACAAAGCTCTGGTCTGTTTCAATGGTTTTTCCGTTCTTGCTTGTAATACGGGCAACACCATTTATAACCTCAAGTGTTTCGCCGGGTAAACCGATAACTCTTTTAACAAAAGTGGTATCCTCATCATCGGGATACTTGAACATAATAATGTCATATCTTTCGGGTCCGTCGGATTTATATGCGAGTCTGCTTGCTATGATTCTGTCATCTTCATTGATTGTGGAAATCATGGAGCCGGTAGGAACAACTGCATTTGCAAAAACAAAAGTTTTCAGCAGAGCTGCTATTATAACAGCGGCAATAATTGGAATAAGAAAATCAATTGTTTCCTTTAATTTATTTGGCTTTTTCTTCTCTTCCTCTGGTTCCTCCGCAGGCGTAACTGCTCTCGGAACAGCCTCCTCCTGTTCTTCCCCAAGCATATCAATTTGCTTTGTTATGCTTGCTTCGGGGTTAATATCAATGTT
>CAJTMQ010000099.1:857-3606 GCA_910577215.1 uncultured Eubacterium sp.
GAACCGCAATTAGGGCAAACAAGCCAATCACCGTCATTTATAAGTGTATCACAGCCGCATTTATTACAAATCATTTATTTGCCAGCCTCTTTTCTAATTTGTTTTTTCTTGCGCTTTAATATATCAGCAAGCGTAATAATCTGATTATATGGTGTAGCCGTATTAACTACTTTAAAGTTTTCAGCACTGCTTGTGAGCTCTGTTGAAATATTTTCCTTAGCACGGTCATTAAATCCGGAACAGTCAAGAGAGTTATCAATATATATTTTAAGCATTCTGCTCTTCTCACGAACAAGCGTAATTTTATGATTGGTTCCGCTTATTATACTTTCCGATTTCATACTGAGTACGCCTACGTTTGCATTAATTTTTCCTTTTTCAATGCTTATCATTATATCATTGTTTTGGCAGATAAGGCCGTCTTTTCCGTCATAATCAAAACTGATTGTAAATTCATTTCCGAATCTGCGTTTAGGATAACGGTTGTCTTTTTCGCCGAACTGAAGAATTTTTACTTCAAACGGAGCAAGTGTTACATTGATTTTATCATTATATTTATAGGTTGCATCCGATTCTGAAGTGTTTTTGTTATAAACATTATATCTTTTAACATTTTTCAGTGTTTCAGGACAGCCCATCAGTTTGTTCAATGTAAGGGTAAGTGAAGCGGATTCATTTGTGGGATTACGAAGCGCAATGATTCCCTCGCCGTTTTCTGCCCAGCTTGCATAGCAGTAAATATTGTTTTCGGCAGGATTTCCGCCTAAAAACATAGCATTTTTCAATATATGGTAATTGTGCTTCTGCCAGCTCAGAACATCTGATAAAATCTGCCACTTTCTGTCATTCATCATACCATCGGAAAGGTAAAGCTCGGCAAGTGCAGAGCCACGGCAGGCATTCCAATAAAATGCTTTTTCAAATTCCTCATCTGTGTAATCAAGCTTTGCCTCATAACCGTAAATAGGTTCGTGGTTATATATGTTGGAAAGCGGGAACTGCAAGCCTCTTGTAACAAGAAAATCATAATAAATACTGTCTCGGTATGTAAGCTCTGAATCTACCTGAGCCTGCTTATGGGCCGGGTAATTGTCTGCAAAGCCTATATCATTACTGTGCTGAAGCCATATGGAATTTACATATTGAAGCCACCACGGAGAAGGACTTACATAACAGGTCATATTTATCCACATTTTTTTGCCGAGCTTGGCTCTGGTTGTGTGAAGTGCACGGAATATTTTAATCCAGCGATGCCACATTTCCGTAACCTCATACATTTCATTTTCTCCGCCGGTAATGTGGTCGTGATTCGGATTGGTGCAGGGTTTAAGACAAAAGCCGTCTAATTTCCAATAGTCTATATCATTTTCCTTGGTTGTTTTAACAAGGAATTTTTCAAGATTATCAAGATATTTTGCAGATGCAACACAAATGTCATTTGCCTGCATGTTAAAGTATCCGAAACCGCCTTTTTCTATTCTTTTAGCAAATTTATGATTAAAACTATATCCACCGCGCGGACCGAGCCAAAGACCAAATTGACTGTTAAAGGCCTTTACGGCATGGCTTGCATCAAGAAAGCCGTTTGGAAAATCGTTCTGATTATATGCCCAGAAGTCACCCCTGTAATTGTTCCAGCCATCATCAATAACGTAGCCGTCTATAGGAGGCACCCCGTGTGATGAAAGCTGTTTTTCAACATTGTAAAAGGATTTTTGAATATTGTTTGCATCAATATTCATCATTCTGTCATACCAGGAGTTGTATTGAATTCTTATATCGGCAGGCAGTGCAATGCTTTTTATGTAATCAAAAAAAGCATTCTTTAAATCTGTTAAAGAACTGCCCTTTGCACCGCCCATAACTGTTGTCGGGCAGATGAGTTTATCTTCAACACTTTTTCCCACATAGTAAAGAATCTGACCTCTTCCGTGTTCTATAATATTTTTTGTTGCAGGAAATTCGCAGCCGAAGAAAAGACTGTCTATATAAAAAGGCTGACCGAGATTTGAATAATAGTTATCAATTTCAGATTCTCCCTCTGGAACAGTGAAAGAGGATGCAGAGTTGATAATGCCTATGTTTTCAAGCGCAATATAATCAATTACTTTAGGTTCACGCTGTTTTATTGCAAGCTGCTTTTCAATTGTCAGATTATTTTTTGAAACACGATAGCTCATTGTAACCGTTGTTCCCATTGTTTCTTTGAAACGGAAAAAGAGCTTTCCGTCTTTTTCGGCACTTTCGGTTACCTGTAAGCCTTTTGACGAAAACTCATCTCCGTCTGCAAATCTTATTGCAAATTCAGAACCGTTTCCGTCAGGAATAAACTTCATCCCCGATTCAGTGTTTATTATCTGAGATGCAAAAAGACTGCCCTCAATAACTTTAAATTCTCTTTGCAGATTTTTACTTTCAAGTTTAAACATATCAGAAATTTTCCTTCACTTCTTTTAATGCCTGCGCAAGCTGATCCGGGCAGGAGGTGGGTTTGAAGCCGCATTTGATGCCCTCAAGTTTGTCTATTACATCATTAATTTTCAATCCGCATACAAGCTTTCCTATTCCTTTAAGATTGCCGTTGCAGCCGCCTAAAAACTGAACATCCTTTATAATTTCGTTTTCATCTATATCAATTATTATTTTTTGAGCACAAGTGCCGACTGTATTATATGAATAAGTCATTTTTACCTCCATTGCAATTATCCATTATTCTGCTGAATATATTTAATCGTAATTATTATACAAT
>CAJTMQ010000100.1 GCA_910577215.1 uncultured Eubacterium sp.
CTGCAATACAAGCAGCCTGCCTTCAAAAAACCTTTTGGCTTTAAATGTTTCAACATATTGATTTGTGCAAAAGGCTCTGAAGTCAAGCTCCTTGGAATCAATTTCACAGTGATCGGTTATTGCCAAAACATCAATTCCCTTATCAACAGCACTTTCACATAAAAGCATACATGAATGATTTCCGTCAAATGAGTGATCGGAATGTGTGTGCATATCAATTAATTTTGAAAAACTCATAAATACTTCCTTAAATATATGTTTTTAGTCATACAATATAAAATCGTCCATTTCTCCGTTTTCAAAACAGATGCATTCCTCAGGCTTTTCCTGATCTCTTACAGGCAGAAATACGGACAGCTTGATAAATCTGTAACCGCAGTTAGGACAGCGGTATAAATAAGTTCCGCAGGCATAGTAGCCCGTCGGAATTTCTGCCTTACAATTTACCTTGAACAAGTTCTTTTTATAATATGCAGCATCTTTATGTGAAGTATAATTGCCTACAATCTGCGGCAGTGCATATAACTGCAACTTTTTAACTTCCATAACCTCAGTACAGTTCTTGCACCAATCATCATGAAAAGCCGACCGTATTTTTCTTAATAAACTCATACTTCTTTAGAATTGGCACGAGCCTGTGCAAGCATTTTTACCATCATATCAGCCTTTGAAATTCCTGTTAAAATATAGTCGCTGTCCATACGCTGGCGCTGATTTGATGTAAATGTATCTACTCGGATTTTTATGCCGTCAACAATGAAGAAAAAGCTTACCCTTTGGCTTCCTTCCATAATACCCGATCCGCTTCTTCCATCACTTACCCATGCGTTTTCAATATGACCTGCAGGTATAATATAGGCTTTAAACGGATTCCAGAAGAAAAGCAGGGCGATTTCACCTTTTTCAAGGTCAATAGCCACGTATTTTCCTTTACCATAGAAGGTCTGGTTTCTTTTAAAGCCATCAGAAGCTAGTTTTGCTTCAAACTTTTTGATTTCCTGCTTAAAAATTGAGCCTCCGCCGAAAATCAGCCAGATTGCGGAAATCAAAAACGGACCCATTGTGAAAATCACTGCACCGCTTCCTCCATCATGAAAAAAGAAGTATGTGATTAATAGACCTAATGCACAAAGAAGTACGGGTACAAGTATGTATAAAAGTGCATAAATTATATTTGTTTTAACTATTTTTTCTTTCATAATTATTTCATCCTTTCTGAAACTAATCCCATTCATTTTCCTTTTTATTTTTTGGCGGAAAAAAATATGGGAATATACCTAATTTTGAGCCTATAGTATGAAAAATGGGAAATGTTATCAATACGATTACTAACTGAATAATCATAACAGGTGTTTCTATAAAGTTATCCTCACTTGCTATTTCAGCCTCTCCAACCATATCAATATAAAAATCCTTGCGGTCAAGAGTTTCCTTATATTCAATCTGCTCTAAAAATGTTGCTTGTGCAGTTAAATCTGCTTTAATTATTCGCCCGACAGGCAATGTTGAATTGCCTGTAAAGTATTCACCGTCATTTACAACGGAATCGCTGTTAATTCGTGCGGCAACTCGCTCGCCTGACGGAAGAGTCAAGGCATACATATAATACCCTTTATAGTAACCGGCACCCTTATTCCTGTATTCGATGCCCGGAGAAACTACAGTAAAAGTATCATGTGATAATAAATCTTCAATATTTTGAGCTCTGAATATTGCATCATCAGCTATTCCGCCGACCTCACCTGTATCAACTTTGTGTTCAGTTTTATACTCTTCATATTTCTGAGGCAAAATTTTATTTGCAATTTTACCTGCACCTATTGCAAGCAGAACACTGAAAAGCAAACAAAGCCATACATCAAATCGTAAAAAACGGCGTCTGATACGATCACCTCCTGTTATTTGTAATTGTAAATTATTTAAATGGATACTGCAATTGCTTATAATATAGCACATTTATCAGAATTTTTAAATATTATTCTTGTTTTTATTGAAAAAATTTTATAGCTTTGTTATAATCGTTTTAATATTTTAGGAGGTAATCTTAATGAGAGCAGTTATAACAGTAGTTGGTAAAGATATGGTTGGTATTCTTGCAAAAGTATCAGCAATCTGTGCAGAAAACAAGGTTAATATTGTGGAAGTAACACAGTCTATTCTTCAGGATATGTTTTGTATGATTATGATGGCTGACATTTCAGAATGCACTGTTCCTTTTGCAGATTTTTCCGATTCTCTTTCAGAGTACGGAAAAGAAAATAATCTTTCTATTCACGTTATGAATGAAGACATATTTAATTCTATGCACAAAATATAGGAGTTAATATTTATGATTAATACATTTGATATTCTTGAAACCATCAAAATGATTCAGGATGAATGTCTGGATATACGCACAACAACAATGGGTATTTCCCTTTTGGACTGTGCTGATTCAGATATTGATAAATCCTGTGATAAGGTTTACGAAAAAATCTGCCGCAAAGCGGAAAAGCTTGTTTCAACAGGTGAAGAAATAGAAAAGCAGTATGGTATTCCGATCATCAATAAACGTGTGTCCGTTACACCTATTGCTATTCTCGCAGGTGTTAGCGGCGGTGATTCCGTAAAATATGCACTCACGCTTGAAAAAGCTGCAAATACAATCGGTGTTAATTTCATCGGCGGCTACTCTGCATTGGTACAAAAGGGATTTTCTGCAGGAGATTTAGAGCTTATCAATTCTATCCCTGAAGCACTTTCACGAACAGAACATCTTTGTTCTTCGGTTAATATCGGCTCAACAAAAGCAGGTATTAATTTAGATGCTGTTAAAATTATGGGTCAAAAGGTTAAAGAAGCTGCCGAGCTTACTAAGGACAGAGATTGTATTGCTGCAGGCAAGCTTGTTGTATTCTGTAATGCTCCCGAAGATAACCCATTTATGGCCGGTGCTTTTCACGGTGTTTCCGAACCGGATTGTGTTATAAATGTAGGTGTATCAGGTCCGGGTGTTGTAAGGGCTGCGGTATCAAAATATCCTGATTACAGTATCAGCGAAATTGCAGAATTGATTAAGAAAACTGCATTTAAAATTACAAGAATGGGTCAGCTTGTAGGTGTTGAAGCTTCAAGAAGACTCGGTGTTCCGTTTGGCATTGTTGATTTATCACTTGCCCCTACTCCTGCAGTTGGCGACTCAGTTGCACATATTCTTGAAGAAATCGGGTTGGAACAGTGCGGTGCCGCAGGAACTACTGCTTGTCTTGCAATGCTTAATGATGCAGTAAAAAAAGGCGGTGTAATGGCTTCTTCAAGTGTTGGCGGTCTTTCCGGAGCTTTTATTCCTGTTTCAGAGGACGCAGGTATGATTAATGCGGCAAGAAGCGGTGCATTAACGATTGAAAAGCTTGAAGCAATGACTGCTGTTTGTTCGGTTGGTCTTGATATGATTGTTATTCCTGGAGATACAACGGCTGAGGTTATCAGCGGTATTATTGCCGACGAAGCGGCAATTGGTATGGTTAACGGAAAAACTACTGCAGTAAGAGTTATTCCCGCAATAGGCAAAAATATTGGTGATGAACTT
>CAJTMQ010000101.1 GCA_910577215.1 uncultured Eubacterium sp.
TTATGAAATTATTGCTTAATTCTGCCCTTTCCGCCATTTCTTCTTGGCTTAAACCTTTCATATTTCTATATTCACGAATGTGTATTCCAATAGAACTGCAATCCATACTTTTACCCCTGTCAGTTATAATTAATAACTACTAGTATAAGGAGAAAAGAATCGATTATTAGCAAACTGAAAGAGAATATTATAACTAAAAGTGACAGAGTGTTATATTTTATTGTATATTTTTTTATGTTTGATATCATTATAAAAGGGGTTTGATTATTATGAATTTAAAAAAGATAAGGTAAAGAACGCAGTATGATC
Organism: uncultured Eubacterium sp.; assembly: GCA_910577215.1. Lineage (GTDB taxonomy): Bacteria > Bacillota > Clostridia > Oscillospirales > Acutalibacteraceae > Eubacterium_R. Next base: position 310 of record CAJTMQ010000101.1, read on the forward strand.
CATACAAAAGCAGCAGAACAGCAGGTTTTGAATATCTTAACCGCAATTATTGCCCGGAAGGGCAGGCAGTTTTGCCGCTCCTGAAATAATATGATTTTGCGGGTGATCTTGTTCACCCGTTTTTTGTTGCATTTTATGAATTATTCTGTTAATATCTATAACATAAAGATTTAAGGAAGTAAAACGATGTTTGTTGATATTGCTAAAATAAAAATAAAAGCGGGCGACGGAGGTGCCGGTGCAGTTGCTTTTCACCGTGAAAAATATGTTGCCGCAGGCGGACCTGACGGCGGTGACGGCGGCAAGGGCGGCGATGTAATTTTTGTTGTTGATGATAATCTCGCAACTCTTGCGGATTTTCGTTACAAACGTAAATATTCTGCTAAAAACGGTTTGCCCGGAGAGGGCGGAAGATGCCACGGAAAAAACGGAGAAAGTCTTGAAATTCGAGTGCCCCGTGGAACGGTTATAAGAGAAGCTAACAGCGGTGCGGTTATGGCGGATATGAGTAAAACAGAGCGGTTTATTGCTGCAAAGGGCGGCAAGGGCGGCTGGGGAAATCAGCATTTTGCAACACCCACAAGGCAGGTGCCGAGATTTTCAAAGCCCGGTATTCCGGGCGAAGAATGGGAGGTAAGCCTTGAACTGAAGCTGCTTGCGGATGTCGGTTTGCTCGGTTATCCTTCCGTAGGGAAATCAAGTCTTATTTCCGTTGTTTCTCAGGCAAAGCCTAAAATTGGTGATTACCATTTCACAACACTTGTTCCGAATTTAGGTGTTGTGTATATGGGCGAGGGCAACTCCTTTGTTATTGCAGATATACCGGGGCTGATAGAGGGTGCAAGCGAGGGAATAGGTTTAGGTCACGAATTTTTAAAGCATGTTGAACGCTGCCGTCTGCTTGTACACATTGTTGATGTCAGTGGTCACGAGGGCAGAGATCCTAAAGAAGATTTTGCAAAAATCAACGAGGAACTTGTCAAATTCAACCCGGAGCTTGCGGAAAGACCGCAGATAGTTGCAGGCAATAAAATAGATATGGCAGAACCCGAGCAGATTGAAGATTTTAAAAACTGGGTTGAAGAGCAGGGATATGAATACCATTCCATTTGTGCACCGATTTTAGAGGGTACAAAGGAGCTTATGAATGCAGTCTGGAATAAACTGCAGACGCTTCCTCCGATTAAGGAATATGAAGCAGAGGAAATTCCTGTTGAGAGCCTTATCAAAAAGGATGACGGCTTTAAAATCACACAGCCTGAGGAAGGTATGTTTGTTGTAGAAGCAGGATGGTTTCCAAGAGTTTTGCGCGGTATAGATGTTGAGGATTATGAAAGCCTGCAGTATATGCAGCGCGTGCTTGAAAAAAGCGGGGTGTTTGATGCACTTCGCCGGCAAGGAATACAGGAGGGGGACACGGTTTCGATTTATGATATCGAATTTGAGTATGTTCCGTAAGCTATGAGATTTATTGATAAGGATGTAAGCCCAAGGCAGTTAAGCCCGCTTAATCTTGCCTTTGTGGGTGATTGTGTTTATGAAATACTTGTGCGTGAAACACTGGTGTGTGATGCAAACAGACCGGTGAATGATCTGCACCGTGAAAGCGTTAAATATGTATCGGCTAAAGCGCAGACAGAAGCGTTTGCAAAGATAAAAGATTTTTTAACAGAGGATGAAACGGCGCAGTTCAAGCGCGGCAGAAATGCCAAGGTTGGTCATTCACCTAAAAGTGCAACTGATGCAGAATATCACACCGCAACAGGAGTGGAAGCACTTTTTGGGTATCTGTACCTGAACGGTGAGGCTGAAAGAATAAAAGAGCTGTTTAAAATAATAAATGAGTAAAAAAACGATTATATAATCGTTTTTTTGTCTAAATTTACATTTATTACTAAAATCTGTTTTAACTGAGGGTATCATAAATGCTTGTAAAAACAAGAAAATAGTTGACAAAACATATAATTACTTATATACTTATTTTACCTATATTATTGTTTAAAAATAATGCAAAGAGAAAAAATAATATTCCGAACACTATGGAAATAATATTTCCCCAATATTCTAATTTTTGATTTTAAAATAGACAGTATAACAAGAGGGAGTTTTAAATTTATGAATCTTTTGGACAGCGAAAAAGCAGAAGTTCTTAATGAAGCGATGCGATTGACTAAGGAAAAGGTTGCAATTCATGAGTTAATTAACTTTGACAAGAAAATTGAACGACCTGTTAAGGTTTCAATTGTTGTGCCTGTATGCAATGTTGAACAGTATCTTCGGGAATGTCTTGACAGTTGTGTAAATCAGACACTTCAAGATATTGAAATTATTTGTGTTAATGATGGTTCAAAAGACGGTTCCCTTGAAATACTTAAAGAATATGCTGCAAAGGACAGCCGCGTAAAGGTTATTAATAAGGATAATGCAGGCTATGGTCATACTATGAATATTGGTATGGATATGGCTGTCGGTGAATATATCGGTATCGTTGAAAGTGATGATTATGTTGAGTCAAATATGTATGAAGTACTGTATGATTTAGCAGTTCAGAATGATATAGATATTGTTAAAGGTGATTTTTACAGATTTATAGAAATAGACGGCAATAAGGATTGCAATCATATAAAATCTGCATGGTCAAGTTATTATGATAAAGTGATTAATCCTCAGGAAAACTATGAAGTATTCCAGTTCAATATGCAGACATGGTCCGGTATATATAAGAAATCATTTTTAACTGATAATAATATCAGGCATAACGAAACTCCCGGTGCTTCATTTCAGGACAACGGCTTTTGTTTTAAAAGCTTTTGTTGGGCAACCAGAGTTTATTATACTAATATTCCGTTTTATTATTATAGATTTGATAATCCTAATTCATCAATTCACAACCGCGGAAAAACAGATTTAATTAAGCTTGAATTTGATTTAATTAAGGATTATATAGATGCAGAGGGTGTTAATGAAACATACAGAAAGCTCTATTATTGGAAGAA
>CAJTMQ010000102.1 GCA_910577215.1 uncultured Eubacterium sp.
TTTAAAATATTATATACAATTTATATAGCTATTGCAAGTATTAAACAGAAAGGGAGAACATGAAAGTTCTCCCTTTTGATACTTTATTTATTTCTGTAAATAATTGCTTCTCTTTCAGGACCATTTGAAACCATTGTAATCGGGAAACCGATTTCCTTTTCAATAAACTCAACATAATCCCTTGTTTCCTGCGGAAGCTCATCATAATTTCTGATGCCCCTGATGTCACAGTGCCAGCCCTTGAGTGTTTTAAACACAGGCTTGCACTTTTTAAGTATCGGAGTAGTCGGGAAATACTTGATAATCTCGCCGTCCAACTCATAGCCAACGCATACCTTAATTTCCTCAAGATAAGAAAGGCAGTCAAGTGCAGTCATAACAACCTGAGTAGCACCCTGACATTCAACACCATAACGTGTTGCAACACAGTCAAACCAGCCCACACGGCGCGGTCTGCCTGTTGTAGCTCCGAATTCACCCTTGTCGCCGCCGTGAACACGAAGCTCCTGAGCCTCATCCCCATCAAGGATTTCCGAAACAAATTCACCTGCACCAACAGCACTTGAATATGCCTTTGTTACAGTAACAATATCCTTAATCTGATTAGCAGGAATGCCTGCACCTACACAACCGTAGCCCGCAAGAGTTGAGGAAGATGTAACCATCGGGTAAATTCCGAAATCAGGATCCTTAAGAGTTCCGAGCTGACCTTCAAGTAAAATTTCCTTGCCCTCTTTAATTGCATTCTGAATATATGTATGCGTATCACAAACAAACGGTGCAATCTTCTCTTTATATTCCATACAGGTGTTAAAAAGCTCGTCCTCATCAAGAAGCGGTTTATTGTATACATACTTTAAGGTTAAATTTTTAAGTGTGCAGATATTCTTGATTTTAGCCTTTAATGTTTCTTCATCAAAAAGCTCATTAACCTGAATACCGATTTTTGCATATTTATCCGAAAAGAAAGGAGCAATACCGCTTTTAGTTGAACCGAAAGCAGCCTTTCCAAGCCTTTCCTCCTCATATTCATCAAGAAGAATATGATAAGGCATAAGTATCTGACAGCGTTCTGAAACAAGAAGCTTTGGATCAAGACCCGCTTTTCTGATATCTTCCAGCTCGCTGACAAACTTGTTAATATCAAGTGCAACACCGTTACCTATAATGCAGGTTGTATTTTCGCTGCACACACCGCTTGGCATAAGGTGCAGAGCAAATCTGCCGTGTTCGTTAATAATTGTGTGGCCTGCGTTGGCACCACCCTGGAAACGTATTACAATATCTGCCTTTGCCGCAAACATATCGGTAATTTTACCCTTGCCTTCGTCACCCCAGTTGGCACCTACAATTGCTCTAACCATAATTAAATCTCCTAAATTTCTGAAAAATTCTGTTTTCAAAAAGCAAAACAGGCTCGGTAATCAAATAAGATCCCGTGCCTTTTATTATTATATATTACACAATATATTAAGTCAATAAATAATTTAACAAAATGAAGTGCACGAAAGAAAATAATTTTATTTAATAATCATAAAACAGATAAAGGACGGCACACTGACCGTCCTTAAAATCATCTTATTGAATGATAAACCATACCGTTTTCAAGTGTTTTTCCCTTATAATATGCAAGTTCTGCAACATTAACAATCTGGTAGCCCTCTTCCATAAGCTTAGGAATAACCCTTTCAATTGCATCGGCTGTGCTTTCATAAATATCATGCATAAGCACTATATCACCATCTCTTGCAGATTCAAGTATTCTGTCGCAGATTTTTTCACCGTCACGCTTTTTCCAGTCCTCGGTATCAACACTCCATAGAATAATCGGTCCGTCACAGTTTGTTCTTATTATATCCGAAAGGTAACCGCCTGTAGGTCTGAATGCACTGGGTCTTTGACCCGAAATCTCATTTAAAACATCAGAGCATTTTGTTATATCCTCAACAACAACATCGCTGCCGTAATGCATATGATCATATGTATGGTTTCCAAGCTGAAAGCCCTTTTCCACCATTCTGCGTACACAGTCGGCATTGGCATCTCTATCTGTTCTGTTACCTACAATAAAAAATGTTGCCGATGCATTATTTGCTTCAAAAGCATCAAGTATTCTGCCCGTTGATTCAGCATTCGGACCATCATCAAAGGTAAAGGCAATCATAGGCTTATTTTCATCCAGATCGGTTCTGATATAATACGGTTTGTCGGAAACCGTAACCGTGCAACTTGCTGTTTTACCGTTATAAGTCGTAGCAATAACATTCGCTGTTCCTGCCGCAACAGGTGTTATCTCACATTTTGAATTAACGGTAAGCACTTCCTCATTATCACTTTGGATTGTTGTACTTTTTGAGGCACTGCCTGCTGCCATTTTTATAAAAAGCTTGCCCGTTGTGCCCATATAAATCGTTTTTGAAGACGCATCAAAACTAATTTCTTCAGGTGCATTTCCAACAACTATATCACATGACGCCGTACAGTCATTATATGTTGAAACAGTAACTGTTACCTTGCCTGCCGCAACTGCTGTGATTTTTCCGCTTTTATCAATTGTGATTGCCTCATCACCGTTGACTGAATACTTAAAATCCGTGTTGAATTCAGAATCGGGAACATGTGGGGAAAGCAGAAATTCTTCACCCACGCCCATTGAAAATGCACCCTCATTCAGTTCAACACTTTGCGGTGCATCAATTACATGAACATAAATCCTTTTGAGCCCCGCCGCAATTTTTACAGAGCCCTTATTAACCGCAGTAATTATGCCGTCTTTATCTACAGAAACTACATTTTTATCATAGCTTCTGAATCTCATTTTATCATTTTCCTTCGGGTATTCATAAACCTGCCCGACGCCCATATACATAACCGAATCAAAATCATCGCTTGAATTCAGATTATTACTTATAAAAACAGCTATAAAGGATATAATAACCAGCAACACAACAAAAACTGCCGCCATAACTTT
>CAJTMQ010000103.1:0-219 GCA_910577215.1 uncultured Eubacterium sp.
ATGAATCAGAGGTATCTTGAGGTTTCACAAAGAGGAATATCAAATTCAAAGGTAATCAGTGATTTGATAATCAGCGAGCACCCGGATATTAAAGCTGAATATAAGGAGTTCTATGCAATTGAAACAGCTGAAATGAAAGCAAAAAGACGATTGATATTTAATGTGGTTGGTTCAATTATTTATATTTTGGGTATCATAATCACATTTCTCGGTGTAAGC
>CAJTMQ010000103.1:237-2877 GCA_910577215.1 uncultured Eubacterium sp.
TACAAGTGTTCTGGAGCAAAGTGTCTGGGGCAAAACATGGCTCATCGTTGTTGACGGAATCTTGATTTGGGTGGCGTATCTTTTATCATTGGGTGTAGGCAAAATAACTTCAATGAAGCGTATTTTTCATATTTTTGCAAGAATACTTTTAGCTATGGATGTTATGGTGCTTACAGTAGCAGCTTTTCTTTTCTCGCTTGTTATGATAGGCTTCCTTAAAAGTTGGGTTATAGTTATTGCAGGTGTTGCACTTATCTTTGTTGTGGACGGAATTTATATGTACCGCACGAAGGTTAGGCTTGCAATTATAAACTGGCTTATTTATATTCCTGTTGTTGCAACAATGCTTTATATAATTTTATCAGGACTTGGAATTCTTGCGTGGAACACAGGCTGGATGCTTATTATTGTATCACTTGGTCTTGATCTTATTGTTATGTATGCATCTCTGGCAAGAAACAGGAAATATAAGCAGGAGGTGGTTGACGCATGGCAAGAAAATTAAATGCAGAGCTTTGGGATAAAATGCATTATTTATTTCGTGATTTCAACGATAGAATGGTGCATGTTGAGCTCAGATATGATTATGAAATAGATATTGAGGCACTGAAAACAGTTCTTATATGCTTTTTTGAAAAAGCCCCCGTGCTTCATTCCTCGTTTACCGATAACAGAATCAGCCCGTACTGGACTGTTAAGGATTATAAGATAAATGACGTGCTTACTGTTAAAGAAGTCAGCGAAGAAAATCTTGATCAGGAAATTAATGATTTTCTTGTTCAGTATATTCCTCCCGATGCAGATATACAGATGAAGGTTGCCGTGTTCAATCATAGCGGTAAATCTGTTTTGTGTATTGTTGAAAACCATATGTGTATGGACGGCGGAGATCTTAAATATTTTATGAAATCACTCTGTAAAAACTACAGTGATTTTGTTGAAAACGGAATCAGTCCTGTTGATTTAAGAACAGGCACACGTTCATATGAATCCGTTTATGAGGATTTTTCTTCGGGTGAGAAGCGTCTTGCAAAAAATCTTTATAAGAATGTTAATTCAAAGGATGATCACGGTTTTCCGTTTACCCCGAACAGTATAAAGGATAAATCCTTTATTGCAAAAAGAAAAATCCCTGCTTCCAAATTTGATGCAATACGTTTGTCCGGCAAAAAGCACGGTGCTACAATTAATGATATGATTCTTACAGCGTATTTTTATTCGCTTTATGAATTGGCAGGCTTTGATAAGCGCGATGGTTTTTCAATTTCGTGTGCCGTGGATTTAAGACGTCATATCAAGGACAACAGCGATCAGGGTGTAACAAATCATACTGCATGGATGCAGTGCAGAGTTCCTGAACAGGGTGATAACATTTTTGAAACATTAAATTATGTTGTTCACTCTTCGAATCAGTTCAAGGAGGATAGATTTGTAGGGCTTCACGGGCTTCCTCTTTTGTCATTCGGATATAAAATTTTACCGCTTGCTGCTTCTGAAGAGGTTATAAAAATCGGATATGCCAATCCGCTTCTTGCAATGAGTAATATAGGTGTGCTTGAGGTTGATAAGCTTGCTCTTGCCGGCAATGAGCCTACTGATGGATTTATGAGCGGAGCTGTAAAGTATAAACCCTTTGCACTGCTGAGTGTTACCTCAGTAAGAAAAGAGCTTACACTTTCCATGTGTGTAAGAGGTAATGAGATAGATAAAGAAATCGTTGAAAAGTTTTTTGATCTTATGGTTAAAAATATTGATTTATTATCAGAGTAATTACAAGAAAAAAGACTTAGGCGATTGCCTAAGTCTTTTTTTACAGGGGAATCAGCCCTGATATTCATCTTCATTTTCCCAGTTGTGCCAGATGTTCTGAACATCATCGTTTTCTTCAAACATATCAATCATTCTGCTCATTTTCATCATATCATCCTGACTTTCAAGGCGGGTGTATGTTGAAGGTATATATGCAGGCTCGCTTGATATGGTTTTATAGCCCTTGGCTTCAAGTTCGTCACGGATAACACCAACATCATTTGCCTCTGTTCTGATTTCAAAAACATCCTCATCTTCTGCAATGAAATCTGTTGCACCGGCTTCAATAGCCTCCATCATAAGTGTTTCCTCGTCAACATCTTCCTTTTCAACAAGAATAACACCCTCACGGCTGAACATAAAGGTTACAGAGCCTGATGTGCCCATATTGCCGCCGGCTTTATCAAAGTAATGTCTTACCTCGCCTGCAGTTCGGTTTCTGTTATCGGTAAGTGCTTCAACAATTACTGCAACACCGCTTGGACCATAGCCTTCATATACGATTTCCTCATAATCCGCACCGCTTGTATCTCCGGCTGCTTTTTTCAGCATACGGTCAATATTATCATTCGGTACATTGTTTTGTTTAGCTTTTGCAATTACATCCTTAAGCTTTGTGTTTACTGAAGGGTCAGGACCGCCGTTTTTTACAGCAACTGCAAGTTCTCTGCCGATTTTAGTGAATATTTTTGCTCTTGCAGCGTCGTTTGCCCCTTTTTTTCTTTTAATTGTGCTCCATTTTGAATGTCCGCTCATATTATCATTCCTTTATTTATAATTAAATCTGCAATAATTCTAACACATATTGCCAAGCCTTTCAAGTGTAAAAAA
>CAJTMQ010000104.1 GCA_910577215.1 uncultured Eubacterium sp.
GTTTTTGATATTTATTACATTAATATTTTATAATATTGAAGGTTGCATTTCAATTAATCTAATAAACAAAAATGAAGAGTTAAATTTATTGACAATTTTGATTAAATGATATATCATTTGGTTTAAATGATATATACTTTTTGCTTTGAAAGGGGGAATTTGAAATGAAGCTATATGAAAAAATATATAATGATATAAAGTTAAAAATAAACGCAGGTGAATTTGACGGCAGAAGTCTGCTGCCAACGGAAGCAGAGCTGCAGAAAAAATACGGTGTAAGCAGAATAACTGTTAAGCACGCTTATGAAAAGCTTGCGGCAGAAAATCTGGTTACACGAATAGCCGGAAAGGGCACGGTAATAAATGAAAACAGAAATATATCATCCAATAAAATAATAGGGCTTGTCTTATGTGATTTTAATTCCTCGTTTGGTATGAATCTTATTAAAAGTATGGAAAAGGAAGCAGAAAGGCTCGGCTACAGTATTATCATAAAAATAAGCAAGGATAATCACGAAACGGAAAGCAGGGTGCTTGCACAGCTTAAAAGCCTTAATGTAAGTGGAATCATTATTCAGAACTGCCACGGTGAATTTACAAAAAATCTTATCGAGCTTTCCATAAATAATTTTCCGCTTGTGTCTGTAGACCGTTATGCAAAGGGGCTTCTTATTCCGTCTGTTACATCAGATAATTTTAATGCATGCATGAATGTAACGGAATACCTGTTAAACAGAGGGCACAGAAAAATACTGCTTGCATCCGTCAACCCGCAGAATACATCAAGTCTGACGGAAAGGATAGAGGGCTTCAAACAGGCACATATCAACTATGATGCAGCACTTTCCTATGATAATTTTGTTTTAAATCTTAAGAGCCCCATAACAAAAGATGATAATGATATAAGAGCGGATGTTGAAAGTATAAAAGGTATTCTGGATAAATCCGAAATAACCGCTATAGTTGCAACTGAGCAGTATGTTGCCGAGCTTTGCAGCACTGCAGTTTCGGAAATGGGAAAGGCGTTTCCCGAAAACTATGAGCTTATCTGTTTTGATTATGAGGGCGATTCGCTTGCTGAAAGCAAATATACCTATGTTTTGCAGAATGAAGAAGAGATGGGCATTGCAGCAATACGGCAGCTCATCAGCCAGATTGATGATCAGTCGGCAGCAATGCGAACGGTTATAAAGTCAAAACTCATTTTCGGCAATTCAACTAAAAATGAGATTAACGCAGAGTCCGAATAGACTGCGTATTTATATCTTTTATCCGGATTTGAACATTATAGACTAAAACGTCATTAATAATTGTATTATTTTATATGTATGGTACATTGTGTAATACAGGCAGATATGATATAATAATCCCTGTCGAAAATAAAAGCAGAGTAGAATACGGTGCGTCAAGTGTCATATGAACGGGGAGTTGTCATATGAACGAAAAGATTTATGTAATGTAATTTCTTACGATACCGCGTTCGCATCCCGCTGTTGTTTATAGAGGTGGTTTGACTTCTGGCGGTAGCATTTACGATCGGCAATATGATCCGTGCTACGGAGGAAAGGAGGAAAACCATGAGTAAAAGGTTTAATGTTAAGTCTGTTGCAATTCTTGGAATACTGGTTGCTGCTGAAATTATATTTGCCCGTTTTTCCATACATACATGGAATTTGAAAATCGGGTTCAGCTTTGTTCCGATTGTTATTGCCGCTGTTTTGTATGGTCCTGTTGCAGGCGGAATGGTGGCAGCAATCGGTGATGTTATTTCAGCATTTTTGTTTCCGGTAGGTGCATATTTTCCGGGCTTTACACTGACTGCATTTCTGGCAGGTGTTTTATATGGCTTGTTTCTGAAGAAAAAGGCTTCATTCTTTAATGTGCTTTTTTGTGTATTGATTATACAGGGAATCATAAGCCAGTTTATAAACACCTTTTTTATTTCTTATTTATACGGCAGCCCTTATTGGCCACTGTTTGTTACAAGAATAGCTCAGACTGCAGCGTTAGGTCTGGTTCAGCTTGTATGTATTTATCTGATTGCAAACAAACTGATTCCATTATTAAAAAAACGTATAGAATTAAACAGTCAATAAATAGCGGAAGACACTTGTTTTTATGGCAAGTGTCTTTTGTTTTATTTGGATTTTCTGATTGTGCTTGGAGGCAGGCTGTACATTTTTTTGAATTCGGTTGAAAAGTGGTATGGTGAGCTGAAGCAAAGCATCTCCGCAATTCTGTTAATAGGTATTGCGGTTTGTGTTAACAGCTTGTAGCTATGCTCCATTTTTGTCTGCATAATATATTGCTTCGGAGGCAGGTTCAGCTCCTTGGTAAATATCTGATGAACGCGTCTTGGTGATATTCTGAAAAAAACGGCTATATCATCAATTGTGATTTTTGAATATATTTTTTGGTGAATGAAAGCACACATTTCATCTATAAGTTCATTGTTTTCGGCAAAGCCGTTTTCTGCAATATTCAGTCTGTTTTCGAGCGTAACAGTATAATAGTAATTAAGAAACAGTGAATTTATGTAACCTGAATGCTTTGCTTCGGATTTTCCGAGTGTTAACAGCTTCTGAAACGCCTTGTCCTCATTTTCACAGAACGGGGCACTGTATATTTTTCCGAGTTTATAATCTGATTCTGTATTTTCGGGCAGAAAATTAATCCATCTGTATTCCCACATTGCAGAGGTGCTTTTATAATCGTTAATATGGTAAAACTTTATAAATACATATTCATTTTTATGTATTTCAATTTCTTTATTATCAAATCTTATTTTTCCGCTTCCGTTTATGCAGCGAATGAAAGCAACGGCATTTTTGCCCTGCTTTGATTTTTCTTCATCATCACACAGATGAT
>CAJTMQ010000105.1 GCA_910577215.1 uncultured Eubacterium sp.
TTATCAAAATAGGAGATAATTCTATGATTAATATTTGCGAAGCGGAGAATAAAAAATATCAGCAGCTCCCTGAGAAGGTGCTGCAGTTCGGTGAGGGCAATTTTTTGCGTGCATTTGCGGATTGGTATGTTGAAAAGGCTAATGAAAAAAATCTTTTTAGCGGAAGAGTTGTTATCGCCAAGCCTACAAACAGGGGAACAACGCATCGGCTTAGTGCACAAAATTGCTTTTATACAGTAGTAAGCCGTGGCAGAGAAAACGGATGCGTTATTGAGAATACAGATGTTATTTCCTCTGTTTCACGCATAATAAGCTGTTATGATGATTTTGATGAATTGCTTAGTGTTTCTGAATCACCTGATTTGAGTGTTGTTATTTCAAACACAACAGAGGCGGGGATCGTATATGTTAAGGGCGAAATGCCTGAAAATGCACCGTATGTCTCTTTTCCTGCAAAGCTTACAGTATGCCTTTATAATCGCTTCAAGAAGCTTGGGTTTGGCAGCGGACCTTTAATTCTTCCTGTTGAGCTTATTGAAGATAACGGCAGGGTGCTGAAGCAGTGTGTGCTGAATTATGCCGAAGAATGGAAGCTGGAAAAGGATTTTATTCAATATCTTAATGATGACTGCAAATTCTGCTCAACGCTTGTTGACCGAATTGTTACAGGTTTTCCTGCTGAAGAATTTGAAAAACTATCTTCAGGGCTTGGCTACGAGGATAATCTGCTTGTTGCCTGTGAGCCTTATCATAGCTGGATAATTGAAGGCAGAAAGGAATGGAAGGAAATTTTTCCCGTGCATAAGATTGACGGCAGTGTTGTGTGGACCGACGACCTGCCTGTTTACCGTGAAAGAAAGGTTAAAATTCTGAATGGTGCTCACACAATGTCTGTTCTTGCTGCATATCTCGGTGGGTATGATATTGTTCGTGATATGATGCATAATGATTTATTTAACAATTATATCAGGAAGGGTCTGCTTGAGGAAATCATTCCTACAATCAATCTGCCGAAAGAAGAATGTGAAGCATTTGCTGCGGCTGTGCTTGAAAGATTTGATAATCCTTTTATAAATCATAAGCTTCTTGATATTTCTCTTAATTCCGTATCAAAATTTAAGGCACGTTGTCTTTGCTCTGTGCTTGATTATAAAAATTTAACAGGTAAGCTTCCTGAGATTCTGGTTTTTGGTTTAGCAGCACTTATTGTATTTTATAACGGAAGATATGATGAAAACGGAGATTTTGTCGGTACTCGTGCTGGTGAAAAGTATCTGATTCAGGATTTAAGGGAAGTAACAGATTTCTTTGAAGCGGCTTATCAAACAGGGGATGTTGTTCAGGCTGTTTTATCAAATAAGAAATTCTGGGATATTGATTTAACAGAAACAGACGGCTTATATAATATGGTAAAAGATTATTTTGAAGATATAAATCATTTGGGAATAATTCGTGCGGTTAAAAAGGTAGTTAACAATGGCTAAACTGTTTAAAATAAATGAAAAGGATAATGTTGCTGTTGCTCTTGAGGATTTAGCGGCAGGACATAGTGAACAGGGTATAACACTGCTTTCTGATGTTCCGTTTGGGCATAAGGTTTTGTTAACCGATTTAAGCAAGGGTGATACTGTTATTAAATATGGAAACCCTATCGGCAGAGTTACCGAAAATATGAAAAAGGGAAGCTATATTCATTCTCATAATCTGAAAACAAATCTTTCCGAAAGTGGAGGCAGTTATGCTTATTCAGGTGAATATCGGAAATATGAGCCGGATAAATCGGATTTAACATTTATTGGTTATAACAGACCGAACGGCAAGGTTGGCATTCGCAACGATATATGGATTATTCCAACTGTTGGCTGTGTGAATAAAACCGCCGAGAAGCTATGCGAAATCGGAAATCAGCTTGCCGGTGAAGGCGGTGCAGAGGTTAAGGCTTTCACGCATCCCTATGGCTGTTCACAGATGGGTGATGATCAGCTTACCACACAAAAGATACTTGCGGCTCTTGTTAATCATCCAAATGCAGGCGGTGTACTCGTTGTTTCTTTAGGCTGTGAAAATAACAACCTTGATGTTTTTAAACCTTTTTTAGGAGAAATTGATTATAACAGAGTAAAATTTCTTGTTACGCAGAATGAAGAAGATGAGCTTGAAAAGGGAAAAGAACTTCTTCGGGAGCTGGTCAGCTATGCTGACACCTTTAAGAGAGAGCCTATACCCGTTGATAGGCTGATAATAGGTTATAAGTGCGGCGGCTCAGATGCTTTTTCGGGAATTACCGCAAATGCACTGTGCGGCAGATTAACTGATAGATTTACAGAAATCGGCGGCTCCGCAATTTTAACGGAAGTGCCTGAAATGTTCGGTGCAGAGCATCTGTTGATGGCACGTGCTGAAAATAAAAATGTTTTCAATAGTATTGTAGATTTAATTGAAAATTTCAAAAACTATTTTGTTAGCCATAATCAGACGGTTTATGAAAATCCTTCTCCCGGAAACAAGGCGGGCGGTATAACCACACTTGAAGAAAAGAGCCTTGGATGTATTCAGAAGGGCGGCTCTGCAATGATTACAGGTGTTATCCCATATGGTGGGCACTGTAAAAACAAAGGTCTTAATCTGCTTACAGGTCCCGGAAATGATATTGTTTCAACAACAAATCTAACTGCTGCGGGTGCTCATATGATTTTGTTTACAACAGGCAGAGGAACACCGCTCGGTGCACCTGTGCCCACAGTTAAAATTTCCTCAAATTCCGTTCTTTATGACCGCAAAAGAAATTGGATAGATTTCAATGCGGGT
>CAJTMQ010000106.1 GCA_910577215.1 uncultured Eubacterium sp.
AGCTTTTTATTTCCCCCGGTAGAACCGGGGGTTTTGTCTTTGCTGAAGAGACAATAAGAACCTGACTCGCTTACCGCTAGTCAGGTTATTGTTTTTAATCATTAATATATTTCAAACCAACTTTATCATTACATTCATACAATGTTGCGTAATTCAAGGACTGATCATCTCTTGCCCAAATAACATCTTTCCTTATAACCTTACCGGGATTACCTGCAATAACGCAGTTTTTTTCTGTAAATTTATGACTGGTAACGGTATTTGAGCCAACAATACAATTATCAGGTATGGTGCAGCCGCCAAGGATGCTAACATGCCTGCCTACCCAAACATGATTGCCGATATAAATGTTTTTATTTTTGTTAATGCGTTCCTTGGTATTCAAATCAAAAATGTGATGACCATCTACCTGAAACAAACCGATTGGTATGCTAAACATACAACTATTTCCAATTTCAACAATTCCATCTGTTGTAGTCTGAATAAGCACCTCACAAAATGAGCAGCTGTTTCCAATCTTTACAGTAGCATTGTTTCCATATAAATTCACCTTTAAACTATTGGAAATAAATAGAATGTCTCCAATATTGATTTTATTATTTGAAGCATTCTCTCTGCCCCTGCGAATAAACAATTTATTACGCTTATATTCACCCTTAAAGGTAATATCATTTCCACAGTAATCAATATAATGATTATATCCCAAATCATTTAAAAAGCTTATATCTATAACCGAAGAATAGTTCGAAATATAATCATATGCAAAGCCGTTTTCTTTTACATATGGAACAATCCTTTTAATATTTTCTGAGTTTTGCAGGGCAATAATAATTAATACACTTTCATCTCTAAGCTTAGATAAGGTATCCTTATTATACTGGGTAAGTGACTGCAAATCATTATTCAATTTAGAATAATCTGTTTTGTTAAGAAAAATTCCGGTGTATTTTAAAACACCTTTTGTTTTCAAATACATACTATTCAGATATTCTGCCGAACATCCGCCATAAATAATAATATGCTTGTAAGCCGAAATATTCTGTGCATTAAACTCCAAAATTACACCTTCCTAATTCTAAAAATTATAAAAAACTTTATTTTGACTTTTTAAAAATTCTTTTAATTAAGCGTGGCAGCCAGGTTATGGCTCTTCCTATTCTGAATGCAAAGGATGCTCTTGTTAATGCAAGACGCATTTTATAATCATCCCTCTGGTTTACAACCTTTTTCAGATTCTTCACTTCATTTTCGAGACGAATAATTCTTGCAGTAGGTGTTGACTTTCTAAGCTCCGATTTATCTTTGAGTAACTCTCTTATAATAACTGTCCAAATAAAATCTTTGCGGTAGAATTCAACTATATTTTCATCTATTAAGCTTTCGTCAACACTTGCATTTATGCTTGATATTACATTTAAAAGCTCTATATTTTCAAAGCTGATAACATCATGCAACGGATTTTTAAATGTAATAAATACTCGCTGAAGTGAAAGCGAATGAAGCTTTGAATACCCAAGCTCGGCAGACATTTTAAGATCATATTCCACACCCTTGAGTGCATCTATAAGCTTTTCAGAGTTCCATACCATTGGGTGGCTTGCTCTTCTATATCTGTAAACGGTTTTGCTTGTAGCATAAAAACATCCGGCCGTGTTAAGGGCCTTAATGAAGAACGGCGGATCCTGAAAACGCTTTAATTTCGGGAAATATATCTTATTTTCTCTGAGCATCTCAGTGTTATATATAAATCTGTGGAAACCGTAGTCAAATTGGTAATTCTTATATTCTACAATACCGTCCGTTTCAAATATATAATCCGAAAGGGTACCTTTGAATATAGTATTAACTCTGCTTCCAACCAAATCACTGAAAGAGCCGCCTGATGCCAAAACATTATTTTCAACGGCATTATCGTAAAGGGTTTCAAGCACATCATCAGAAGGATAAAAATCATCCGGATCCATAAATATCAAAAATTCACCATGTGCCATATCAATGCCCTTATTTCTTGTGGCACCTACACCGATATTAGCCTGGTTGTATATCTGAACTCTTTTATCCCTTTGTGCAAACGGAAGAAGTTTTTTCAATGAGCCGTCTGTTGAACCATCGTTGATACAGATTATTTCAATTTCTTTAAGTGTTTGATTTACCACACTTTCAAGACATTCCTCAACATAATCTTCAACATTATATACAGGTATTATTACAGTAACCTTTTGCTTTTTTACTCTGATATTATAATATTCCTCAGGATTCTCTGTAATCCAAAGCAATTTTTCCCAATCAGCTTTTCCGAAGCATTCTTCATCAAGCATATTTTTATTTAATAATTCTTTAAATTCCTTGCTGAGCTCAATAAAGAAATCATGCTTTAATTCGTATGCAATTCTTTCTACTGTATACAGATATGATTTGAATTTCTTCCAA
>CAJTMQ010000107.1 GCA_910577215.1 uncultured Eubacterium sp.
GAAATAAGTTGCTAACTGATATATTTGAACTTTTTTGTAAAGAAAAAGCCAAATTCCTATCTATCGGGCAGGTCTATAGGGCAGGTAAATATATCATCAAAGAGCCAGACACATAGATGCAGAGCCGATAAACATGTGGAATAAAAATCACAGTTTATCGGAATACGCTTCAGGATTGTTTCTGATATGCGGTGTCGTTCTCCGCCTCTCCATCTGGATTTTTACATTTCAAAAATTCAGATGGGAGGTATTATTGGTGCAATACGCACCGGGAAGAGTATATATCAAAGAAAGGTGAGATTATGGATAAAGATTGGAAAATGGTATATGATGCCGCAAAGGCGATTGTTAATCCTAAGAAAATAAGTAATCAGATTTGTTCGGGCGGTGTTGGTGCTGCTGTTGTAACTAAAAACGGAAATATTTATACAGGCGTATGTATTGATACAGACTGTTCTTTGGGTATGTGTGCCGAGAGAAATGCAATTTCAACTATGATTACGAATGGTGAATTTGAAATAAAAATGGCAGCGGCTGTTGATAAAAAAAGGAATGTTTTGCCTCCGTGCGGTGCCTGCAGAGAATTTTTGATGCAGCTTAAAAATTCAGAAAAAATTGAAGTCCTCGCTGATAATAATGGTACTGTTGTTAAGCTAAAGGATTTAATGCCGTATTCTTATTCATGAAAAGTTAAGATTATAAAAAAAGATAAGGCAATAAAGCCTTATCTTTTTTTGTAGGATTTTTATTTATCCTTAGGTCTTGCAATCATTGAAACCACAAGTCCTGAAAGCACGGCTACGGTTACACCGCCTGCACAGGCTGTGAGTCCGCCTGTGATAATACCTATAAATCCGTATTGCTGTATAGCTTCCTTAACTCCGTTTGCGAGTGAATTTCCGAATCCTGTTAAAGGAATTGTTGCGCCTGTACCCGCAAAATCAACAAGCTTGTTATACCAGCCGAAGGCTCCGAAAAGAACGCCAAGGCAAACAAAAAGTACAAGTATTCTTGCGGGAGTCATTTTTGTTAAATCAATAAGCAGCTGGCCTATCACACAAATAATTCCGCCAACTAAAAATGCATATAAAAAAATCATAAAAAATCACCTGCTATAGTTTTTACTGCAAGCAGGTGATTTATTCCGATTTATTTTTTATCCTTCATCAATTGGTTTTTTGTTATCTTTTTTTGATTCTCTTCCGTATTTTTCTTCAAAGCCGGGGTTAATATAATCCTCAACAACTTTGCCGTCTCTTATACGGATAACACGCTCTGCCTGCTCGGCAATTTCATTATCGTGAGTAATAACAATAACGGTTCTGCCTTCATTTTTAAGATTGTGCAGAATCTGCATAACATCCTTTGTTGAGCGTGTGTCAAGGTTACCCGTTGGCTCATCGGCAAGAATAACAGGCGGAGCAGCCGCAATGGCACGGGCAACAGCAACACGCTGCTGCTGACCACCTGAGAGTGCTGCAGGAAGATGATGCATTCTTTTATCAAGACCAACCTTTTTTAAGGCAGCTTCGGAGATTGCTCTTCTTTCAGTTTTTGGAATACCTCTGTATACCAGCGGAAGCTCAACATTTTCGATTGCATTGAGTGAAGAAATAAGGTTAAATCCCTGGAATATAAACCCAATCTGCTCATTTCTGATTTCGCTCATCTGGTCATCCGTTAAATCGTCAACCAAGTTTCCATTTATATAGTATTCTCCTGATGTTGGTGTATCCAGCAGGCCAAGCATATTCATCAGTGTTGATTTACCCGAGCCTGACTGACCGATAATGGCAACAAATTCACCCTCATCAATCGTAATTGAAACACCGTCTAGTGCGTTAACCTGATTTTCACCCGGATTATAAATTTTATAAACATCTCTGACATCAATAAGGTGCATAATGATTATTCCTTTACAATTTGTATATTTCAATATTACAGATAATAATACAATTTGTCAAGTTGATTTGTATAAATGTTAAAATATATTAAATAATACTTAATGAGGTGTTAATAAATGAGTATCAGTAAAGACGAATACAGCAAAATGGCGGATAAAGCAAGCCCTAATTCACCGATAGTATTAAACTGTGTTAAAGCATTTCTCTTCGGCGGTGCAATATGCACTTTCGGGCAGCTTCTGAATACAATTTTTGAAAAAGCAGGTTTAAATGAAAAAGAACTTAAAATCGCAACACCCTGCATT
>CAJTMQ010000108.1 GCA_910577215.1 uncultured Eubacterium sp.
TCACCATCAGTCCTGTTGCTTTCATTGTTATTCAGAATGATAAGGTAAGAATGATGCAGATTGATAATTATACTTCATCTGCAGACCGTGCGATTGCAATGATTCCTGAGCTTGTTGATCAGGTTTCAAAGCTTCTCAGCTCAAAGAACGAAGAAAATAAAGCAGAAGAAAAAGCTGAATAATATTTATTAAAATTTCAATCACCTGCTGCATATATTTAAGCAGGTGATTATTTTGTTGAAAAAATTTTCTTTATTTCTGATTGTTATATTCATGCTTCCTATAATGGCATACGGTGCAGACTGCAGTGCGGCTTCTGCAATTGTTATGGATGCGGATACGGGCGAAATTCTGTATGAAAAAAATGCTTATGAAGAAAGAAGTATGGCGTCAACAACCAAGATAATGACATCGCTTGTGGCTTGTGAAAGCGGAAAGCTTGACGATGTGGTAACTGTTACTTATGAAATGGTTAACACAATCGGTACCTCACTCGGTTTAAGAGAAGGCGATAAAATTTCTCTTTATGATTTAGTGATAGGAATGCTGCTTGTTTCCGGAAATGATGCTGCAAATTCTGTTGCGATTTATCTTGGCGGAAGCATTGAGGGCTTTGCCGCTATGATGAATGAAAAGGCACGCTCAATAGGAATGAGCAGCAGTCTTTTTGTTACACCGTCCGGTCTGGATGACGGTAATCATCATTCAAGTGCCTACGATATGGCTTTGCTTACAGCGGCAGCTCTGCAAAATGAAATCTTTGCTGACATATGTAAAGAAAAGAAAATGGAAGTTACAATCAATGATTCAAAGCAGACGGTATATAACCATAATAAGCTGCTTTCCTTTATGGATGATTGCATAGGTGTTAAAACAGGCTATACCGATAAAGCAGGCAGATGTCTGGTTTCAGCCGCAAAAAGAAACGGCGATACAATGATTTGTGTTACCCTTAATGACGGCAATGATTGGAACGATCATATGTCGCTTTTTAATGAATGTGAAAAAATGTATCAGAAAAAAGAAATCAAAGATACAGTTCAGATTGACGTTGCAGGCGGAGTGAAAAACACTGTTTCTGCTTCATATTCAGCAGAAGTCAGTGTGCTGAATACGCAGCTTGTTACTGTTGAATGTTATCATTTTCCGTTTTTGTATGCTCCCGTAAATAAGGGTGATAAAATAGGAAAGATTATTATTAAATATCAAGAAAAGGAAGTTATCTCCGTGCCGTTGGTTGCGGAGGAAAGTGTAGAATATTATGCCAAACAGGAATGATGTAAGGCTTCAAAAATTTATGGCGGACTGCGGAGTTGCCTCCAGAAGAAAAAGCGAAGAAATTATTGAAGCAGGTAAGGTTAAGGTAAACGGACATATTGCCCATATCGGTGATAAAATCAATCCTAAAAAGGATTTGGTAACTGTTTACGGAAAGAGAATCAATAAGGTTACGCAAATGCGTTATATAATGCTTCATAAGCCAAGAGGCTATATAACTACCGTGTCCGATGAGCTTGGAAGAAAAACTGTTATGGATTTAGTTAAGGATGTTGATGCAAGAATTTATCCTGTCGGCAGGCTTGACAGGGATTCGGAGGGTTTGCTGCTTTTAACCAATGACGGCTCATTTGCGAACGCATTGACGCATCCGCGTCATAATTTTGCGAAGGTTTACCGTGTAACTGTTCGCCCAGCCGTTTCGGATGAAATCCTTTATAAGCTCAGAAACGGTATAGAGATTGACGGCAGAGAAACTGCACCGTGTGAGGTTACAATTATCTCTCAGGAGCAGGGCAGAGTGGTGCTTGAATTCATACTTCACGAGGGCAGAAACCGCCAGATAAGAAAAATGTGTGAAGCCGTTAATTTAGAAGTTGCAAGGCTTAAAAGAACCACAATGGGCTCTTTAAAGCTTGGTATGCTGCCGCAGGGAAAATGGCGTGAGCTTACCGAAAATGAGGTTAAAAAGCTTCTGCGTTCGGCAGAAAAAGCAGAGAAAGAATAAATTGCATACACCAATGCGTAACAAATTTCAAATAAAAGAACTTGCGTTGTTGTTGGTAGGTGCTGTGACACTTCCGAATTTATTTAATGCAATAAAATTACAATATCAACTTTGCCTTGACTTTTTTTCACTAAAAAAT
>CAJTMQ010000109.1 GCA_910577215.1 uncultured Eubacterium sp.
TATATTTTTACATAAAATAATATCGGTGATACTATGAGTAAAAAATTATTCAGATACGAAGTAGTCGGATTTATATTTGTTTCAATTACAGGCACATTAAGCCATTTTCTTTTTGAATGGTTAGGTTCAAGCAGATTTATAGCATTGTTCTGCCCTGTTAATGAGAGCGTATGGGAGCATTTAAAACTGCTTTTCTTTCCTTATCTTATATGGACAGTGCTTGAATACTTTTTAATTGATAAACGTTCTAACTATTTTCACTCAAAAATAAAAGGTGTTTTAAGCGGTTTAATATTTATCGTTGCATTTTTTTACACCTACAGCGGAATAACAGGCAGCGTAAACACATTTATGGATATTCTTTCATTTTTCATAGGCACTGCAATCGCATTTATAATAAGCTATGAATTTATGAGAAACAGTAAATTCGGTTCACGTATATGCGAAAACATATCTATACTGGTATTCATAGCAATTTCTGCAATCTTTTTTGTGTTTACTTTTTCGCCCCCACTGATACCTTTATTTGAAGATCCGCAGAAATTTACTTTCGGAATTTAAAAAACAGCCGTGATTTGTTCACGGCTGAATTATATTTATTATCTGATTAATTGTTATGACCCTTTTTAAATCTCTTGGCACCCTCTGCACGGAAGGCGTTAAGACCGCCCTTTTCATCATAAAGCTTTGCTGCTTCAATACAAATATCAAGTGAAAGATTAATACATTCCTCACTCATATTATCAGGTGTATCAAGGCGTGTATGATAATAGGTTTTCGGATCATGGTTAACACCGCAGAAGCCAGAGGCAAGCAATCCGTAGCGGCTGAAGCCCTCAGCATCTATAGCACCCGGATAAATATCAGTTTCCTTCATTTCAATTCCGCAGTTTACACCTGCTTCATAAATAACCTCTGCAACAGCATTTGAGTTTTTCTGTGTGCCTGTGCAGCCCTGTGTATAAATCTGAAGCTGCTCGATTTCACGCATTGTATCCATAGCAATGAAAATGGTTTCAACATCAGATAAATCATCTTTATGAGCCTTTGCATATGCAACTGAGCCACGCAAGCCGGCTTCCTCTGAACCTGCAAGAAGTGCACAAACCTCTGTATTTTCAAATCTGATGTCATTATCAGCCATTTCTTTAAGAACGCCCATGGCAATGAAATCAGCAGTAAGATTATCATTAGCACCATCAACAATAACCTTCCAGTTAATAAAGAAGCAAATTGCAATAAAGAAAGGAACAAGTATGAGCTGAATAATGCCTGCAACAAGCCAGAATTTGCTTTCATAAGTACCATTGCTTACCAGTGAATAAACAAGCCAAACAACATCAAAAATTGAAATTGCAATAAGCCCGCCGATTGAACCGCCCATTACAGGAGCAAGGCTTTTTAATCCGCCGTGAAGTGAATAGGTCCATTCGTTAGCAGCATCTGTATGACCGCCGAAGATGATTCTTCTTTTTACCTCACCCTTAGGAGCACGGCGAGCCATAACATTTCTTGAAGTTTTCTTAGGGAAAAGAAAATCAACAAATTCACGATACATAAGAAATTCAATAACAAGGCACGCAAGAGATAAAAGAACCAATATCGTAGCTATAATTGCAAGTACACTGTTATTTACAATATGCTGATATGTAAGCCAATAAAAGATTACCGAAATGATACCGATAACACCTGCAACAGGAATCCAGCCCATAAACGCACCCGGATGAAGTGTGAAATCCTCCATTTCAACCTTATCTGCCCATTGCTCAAGCTCACCCTTAAGATATTTCTGAGCTGCACGCTCACTGTGTGTACCCGGAGCACGCTCCTTAAAATTTTCGCATACATAACGGATACCGTCAACCATATACTTCTGGGTAGCCTCTGATGCACCTTTAGTCAGTTTCATAAACAAACTCCTTTCATAATAGTTATAATTGATTTTTTTCATTATACTATAAATAAATCTATCTTTCAACACAACTGATAAATTTTGTTAAGTACATTGTAAAGGTCAACATATAAAAAAGGTGAACCGTCGCTCTCTAAATATGGCTGTTTT
>CAJTMQ010000110.1 GCA_910577215.1 uncultured Eubacterium sp.
GTATCTTCTGGTGTTCGCTTTCGTTTGTAATAGCTTTTTATAAATTATCTGTTCCTAAAACTCCTAAAATCATATTAAAAAAACTGCCCGTGCTTATATTGTGCGCAGCTTGCTTTATAACTGCAATAATACCTTCCTCAAAGGTTCAGGTTGAATACGTTCATCCTTACGAATCTGTTGATAGTGAGTGGAGTTATTATGTGTCACATAAAAAAAAGGCAGAAACTGTTGTGAATGAAGCCTTTTCCGTAACAGAATATGATGCAGAACTTACTATTGGAAGCAAGCTTTATGCAACGATTAAAATTACACCTGATAATAAAGAACTAAACGAATATGTTTTTACGCTCTTTCACGAATATAAAATAAGCAAAATTACAGATGAAAATAATAATAAACTGAAATTTACGCAGGATAGCGATTATGTTACCGTTTACACTTCGGGAACTATTAATCAACTCTGCTTCACATACAGCGGCTTCAGCGGCACATTTTACAGCAATGTTCAGGGCACATTTCTGCCCGGATTTTTCCCATATTTGCCGTTTCCCGGCTGCAAGGCAATTTATAATGCCGACCATGGCGGTTCTTTCAACGTGCTTTCCTTTGGTGACGAAGCAGATATAAGTGTTAAAGTAAATTCACTAAGGCAGATTTATTGCAATCTTGAAAAAACAGGCAGAAACACCTTCAGCGGAAAATCAAACGGATTAACGCTGATTTCAGGATTTTATGATGAAATAACCGTAAACGATATAACAACAGTAAGACCATATATGGATTATACCAGAGAAAGCAATAAAAATATTACGAAAATGATTAATATGAATTCGGATAATCCGGAATTTAATAATGTAAAAACCATACTGATTATGCCGCACGTTAATTTAAGTTTAACCGGGCATGAACAGTATATAGTATTCAGTGATCATATAGTATCAAGTCAAACATATTCATTGATGCATTAATTTTAAAATAAAGAAAAGTTTTTCAGGAAAGGTATACATATATGCTTGAATTAAAAGGTGTTTCAAAAAAATTCAGAAAAAAGCAAGTGCTTAACAATATTGATTTTAAATTTGAAAAAGGAATTTACGGAATATTAGGCCCGAACGGAGCAGGGAAGACCACTCTGATTCGATGCATAACTCAGCTTTATAATCTTGATGCAGGAAATATTTTATACAATGATAAATCTATAGCTGAAAATAAAAATTTCAATGATAATATAGGCTATCTTCCGCAAAAATTCGGCTTGTTTAAAGAGCTTACTGTTTTTGAAATGCTTTCAGCAATGGCGGCATTAAAAAACATAAGCAAAGATGCTGTTGAGCAGGAAGTTAAACGGTGCATAACTTTAGTAAATCTTGATGAAAAAATAAACGCTAAGGTTAAAACCTTATCAGGCGGAATGATCAGAAGAATGGGTATTGCTCAGGCAATACTCGGCAACCCTGAAATAATTATTTTTGATGAACCTACATCAGGGTTAGACCCGGAAGAACGTTTAAGATTCAAAAACATTGTTTCAAAACTAAAAGGGGAGCACATCATTATTATTTCTACACATATTGTAGAGGATGTTGAAGCCCTATGCGATTTTGTTGTTATTATGAATTCAGGGCAAATCATTAAATCAGGAAGCTGCAGTGAAATAGAAGGCTGTGCACAAAATAAAGTATTTGAACTGAATGAAGAAAACAGCAACTTGCTTAATGAGCCGTATCATATTCAACAGCAATTTGAAATTAATGGTAAAAGAAAGCTGAGAGTTTTGTCATCACTGAATATTGAATGTGATAAAATTACCGCTGTTCAGCCAAAGGTTGAGGATGGATACATATGCCTGATAAAAGATTTGTAAGTAAATTGAATTTGCAGAAATTATTGTTGAAAAATATAGTAATAATAGCAGAAAAGTAAATATTAAGTTGACAAATATAAAAAAAGTGCTTATGATTATCTCATAAAAGATAATGACGTTAT
>CAJTMQ010000111.1 GCA_910577215.1 uncultured Eubacterium sp.
TTTATAAGGAGGTGTTCGCTAATGGCAAAATGTGAATACTGCGGAAAAGAAATGACATTCGGTATTAAAGTATCTCATTCACACAGAAGATCAAACAGAACTTGGAAACCAAACGTAAAAAAGGTTAAGGCTATTGTTAACGGCTCTCCTAAAAGAGTAAATGTTTGCACAAGATGCCTTCGCTCCGGCAAAGTAGAAAGAGCTTAATTACCGCAAAAGCAATGACCACCGATAATCGGTGGTCTATTTTTTGTTGATAATTTTCCTGTATTATGTTAAGTTAAAAATACAAAAGATTAAGGAGATGTGGATTATGCTTAAATTAATTCCGCAGCCGCAAAAAATAGAACTGCTTAGTGAAAAAACATACTCAGTCAAACAAATTTCACCGGGCAATTCCCTTTTAGGAACCGAAGCAATCGAAGATTTTATATCCTTTTGCAAACTTAATCAAAGTGCGAATAATAACATTGTTTTTTATGAGGACAGTTCACTTGAAGATGAGGAATACATTCTTGAAACAGGTGAAATAATTGCAATCACTTCCAATTCGGCATCAGGTCAGCTTTATGCTCTGCAAACACTTAAGCAAATTATTTTTCAGTGCGAATATAACATACCGCACATCAGAATAACAGATAAGCCTGCTCATAAGTTCAGAGGCTTTATGCTTGATGTCGGCAGATACTTCTTTAAGATAGAAGATGTAAAAAAAATTATTAACAGAATGGTGCTTCATAAATTAAATGTTCTTCATTTGCATTTAACCGAGGATCAGGGCTGGCGTATTGAAATCAATAAATGTCCTCTGCTGACACAAAAAGGCTCAATCAGAAAGAAAACAAATTTCAATCATAAGCCGCATGGTGGATTCTATACAAAAGAAGATATAAAGGAAATCGTTGACTATGCACACGCCTTTTGTATCAAGGTAATGCCGGAATTTGATATTCCCGGTCATTCAAGAGCTGCTATTTCCTGTTATAATGACTTAACCTGTTTTCCCCGCAATCTTCCTGTTGCAGACCATTGGGGAGTTAAGCATGATGTACTTTGTATAGGTAAGGAAAGTACGATGGAATTTGTTTACAATGTGCTTGATGAATTTTTCGAAATGTTCCCCGATGAATATATACATATCGGAGGAGATGAAGTGCCGAAGCACAGATGGGATTTATGCCCTGCCTGCACTGCTAAGCGCAAAGCACTCGGTTTAAAAACAAGTGATGAGCTTCAGTTCTGGTTTATGAATCAGATTAAAGATTATTGTAAACAGCATGGAAAGCAGGCATTTATGTGGAGCTGGGAGCTGGAAAATGATACTGCGCTTGATACTGACTTGGGCTTCACAAAATGCGGAGATATGGACACTAAGGAACGTCCGTTCATAGATACATCAACAAAGGCATATTATATTGATTTGCCATACGGATATATCAGCCTTAAGGACAGTGCTGATCATAAAATTTTCAGCGGAAATGCTCTTGGTGTTGAAGGTACACTATGGACTGAATATGTGCCTGATATGAAAAAGGCAGATATGATGAGCTTTCCACGCACAGGTTGCATTTCAGAAACCGGATGGAACGGTATCTGCTCCTGGGACAGTTTTTCGGAAAAGCTCGATTTTTACTATAGCTTTCTTGACAAAAACAACATTCGTTATGCAAGGCCGAATAAGGCTAACCCTAACCCAATAAGAGCAAAGTTAAGTGTACTGTTATTTGAACGCCGCCAGCTTGCATGGGAGGGTCTGCACAATATTTTTGATGATAAGAAAATAGAAAAAATTGCCAAAAACAATAAATAATACTTATTGACAGTAAAAACATATTTTTTACTAAAACTAACAAAAAAGCACAGATTCATGCGTAGGTGCGATAACAAAGTTATATCTGGAAAGACACTCCTGAACACAGTGATGAATCCACTGAATCTCCTCGGTAACGTCCTGATCACCGCCCAGCTTTT
>CAJTMQ010000112.1 GCA_910577215.1 uncultured Eubacterium sp.
GAACCGTCTGTATTAAAACTATTCGTCGTCTGACGAAAGTTTTAATACAGCCATAAATGCTTCCTGCGGAACCTCTACGGAACCGAACTGGCGCATACGCTTTTTACCCTCTTTTTGCTTTTCAAGCAACTTTTTCTTTCTTGTAACATCTCCGCCGTAGCACTTTGCAAGCACATCCTTGCGAAGTGCCTTAACAGTTTCCCTTGCAATAACCTTACCGCCGATTGCAACCTGAATCGGTATTTCAAAAAGATGGCGCGGTATGTGGTCTTTCAGCTTTTCCGCAATTTTTCTTGCTCTCGGATATGCCTTATCTGCGTGAATGATAAATGAAAGTGCATCAATAACATCACCGTTGAGCATAACATCAACCTTAACCAGCTTGCTCTGCCTGTAATCGGCCACCTCATAATCAAACGAAGCATAACCCCTTGTGCGTGATTTAAGTGCATCAAAGAAATCATAAATGATTTCATTAAGCGGAAGCTCATAGTTAATATCAACTCTGTCAGGTGTAATATAATTCATTGTTTTGAAAATTCCGCGTCTGTCCTGGCACATATCCATAACCGTGCCGACAAATTCGCTTGGTGCATAGATATGAGCATCACAAAATGGTTCTTCACAATAATCAATATTTGCAGGATCGGGATAATTGGTCGGATTGTCAATTTCAATCATCGTACCATCCGTCATATAAATTTTGTAAACAACGCTCGGAACTGTTGTAACCAAATCCAGATTATATTCACGTTCAAGTCTTTCCTGAATAATTTCAAGATGAAGAAGTCCAAGGAAACCGCATCTGAAGCCAAAGCCAAGCGCACCCGATGTTTCGGGCTCGTATGAAAGTGCCGCATCATTAAGCTGCAGCTTTTCAAGTGCATCGCGCAGTGCTTCGTAATCTGCACCGTCTGCAGGATAAACACCGCAGAACACCATAGGGTTAACCTTTCGGTAACCCGGCAACGGCTCTGCCGCAGGGTTTACAGCAGTAGTAACCGTATCACCAACCAATGCATCATGAACCGTTTTAATTGAAGCAGTAATATAGCCAACCTCACCCGAGGTAAGTTCTGCTGCCTTTTCCATAGAGGTTGCACGCATATAACCAACCTCAACAACAGTGAATTCTGCCCCGGTGGACATCATCCGCATTGTATCTCCCGCCTTGATTTTACCTTCCATAACACGTACATAAACGATAACACCACGGTAGGAATCATAAATAGAATCAAAAATCAGTGCTTTGAGCGGTTTATTATCATCACCCTGCGGTGGGCGGATTTCATTGACAATATATTCGAGCACCTCGCCTACATTTTCACCTGTTTTGGCAGAAACTCTCGGAGCTTCAAGGCAGGGTATGCCAACAACCTCCTCAACCTCATTTGCAACACGCTCAGGGTCTGCCGCAGGCAAATCAATTTTATTAATAACAGGCAGAATATCAAGGTCGTGATCAAGAGCAAGATACGTATTTGCCAGCGTCTGTGCCTCAACACCCTGTGAAGCATCAATAATAAGAATTGCACCCTCACATGCAGCAAGGGAACGCGAAACCTCATAGTTAAAGTCTACATGCCCCGGTGTGTCAATAAGGTTAAACACATAGTTTTCACCGTTTTTCGCAGTGTATTCAAGCTTAACTGCATGTGCCTTTATCGTGATACCACGCTCACGTTCCAGATCCATATCATCCAGAATCTGTGCCTGCATATCACGCTTTTCAACAGACTGTGTAAGCTCCAGCAATCTGTCCGCCAGAGTGGACTTGCCGTGGTCAATATGAGCAATGATTGAAAAATTTCTTATATTTTCTTTATTAACACCCAAGTGTGCTTCCTCCGTTATATAACTAAATAAATACTATTTAGTTATTATATTAAATATA
>CAJTMQ010000113.1 GCA_910577215.1 uncultured Eubacterium sp.
TTTATCATATTTTTTTTTATAATCAATATAATTTAGTATGATTATTGCTATGATTATTGCTAAAACAGCTGAAAAATTACTTCGCTTTTTCAAAAGCGGTGCAACAACGCTCCCCGGCAAAATTGCACTTATGATAAAAAAGAATATTTTATTTAAGCTTTCGCAGGGTGTTAAGGTGATTATGGTAACGGGAACCAACGGAAAAACCACATCTGCCAGAATGATAGAGCAGGGACTTAAGGAGAGCGGAAAAAGCTATTTTATGAACCGCTCCGGTGCGAATCTTATTACAGGCATAACAACTGCATTTATTATGAATTCAACTGTATTTGGAAAATGCAGAAAGGAATATGCCCTTATAGAATGTGATGAAAATGCACTGAGAAAGGTAAGCCTTTATATAGATGCAAAGATTTTGCTTGTAACAAATGTTTTCCGTGATCAGCTTGACAGATACGGTGAGGTGTCCTCAACGCTTTCGGCAATCAGAACTGGTGCTGAAAATATGAAAAACTGTGTACTTGTTCTGAATGCGGATGATCCGCTTACATACAGCCTATCGGCGCTGCCAAACCGCTTCTGCACATATGGTATTAACATACCCTTGCAGATGGGCGGCAGAAGTGATACGGATTACTGTATATTCTGCAAATCACCATATAAATACCATTACAAAACCTATAGTCAGCTTGGCAGCTTTTACTGCGATAACTGCGGTTATCACAGGGAAAATCCAACCTTCAGTGCGGATGCGATTTTGGCTTCCGATGCAGATTCATCCTCTGTTTTTGTAAATCTGAACGGTAAAAATGC
Organism: uncultured Eubacterium sp.; assembly: GCA_910577215.1. GTDB lineage: Bacteria > Bacillota > Clostridia > Oscillospirales > Acutalibacteraceae > Eubacterium_R. The sequence continues at coordinate 814 of CAJTMQ010000113.1, forward strand.
AGTGTTTAAAATAAACCTCGGCGGAGCATATAATATCTATAATTCAATAGGTGCGGCGGCGGTTATGTCTGTTCTGGGTGTTGATATGAATGTGCTTGAAAGCTCGCTTGCAAATTTCGGAGGCGCATTCGGCAGAATGGAAAACTTCGGCACAACAAAAATGCTGCTTGTTAAAAATCCTGCGGGCTTTACGCAGACGATGAACTATATCCGTCCGCTGAAAATAAAAAATCTTATTTTTGTGCTGAATGACAGGGCGGCAGACGGCTGTGATGTTTCTTGGATATGGGATGCAGATATTAATATAAGTGAAAATGTTGAAAATATTTACGCTTTCGGCATCCGTTCCGGGGATATGGCACTGCGGCTTAAATATGAGGGCTATTCACCTCAGATTATAGGCAGCTATGAGGAATTCTATACTCTTGCCGATGAGGAAAACACTGTGATTATTCCAACCTATACTGCAATGATGGCACTGCGCCCTTATCTTGCTCAAAAATACAAAAAGGATGAATTCTGGAAATGAAACTAAAAATTGCTCATCTTTATCCGGATTTGCTGAATTTATACGGTGATTCGGGCAATATTCTGTGCCTTGAAAAAAGAATGAAATGGCGTGGAATAGACTGCCGGATTTATCGCCTTGATTCTGCTAAGCTGCTTCGGGATAATGATTATGATATTGTTTTTATAGGCGGCGGTCAGGATTTTGAACAGTCGCTTATTTTAAAGGATTTAGGAAGCGGGGCAGATGTGTTAATCAGAAATGAAATTGAAAACGGAACAGTGCTTCTTGCCATTTGCGGCGGTTTTCAGCTTTTAGGGCGGTATTATGAAACCTATAAGGGCGAAAGAATGAATTTTACGGGTATTCTTGATTTTTACACCGTCGGCGGAGAAAAAAGACTGATAGGAAATTATGCCTTTAAAACTGCTGATAAAATGAAGATTATAGGCTTTGAAAATC
>CAJTMQ010000114.1 GCA_910577215.1 uncultured Eubacterium sp.
TATATATTATTTATACTAATGTTAAATTATTCCCCGTTAATGATTTTCTCCAATCTGTTTCTGTCCCTTGCAAAGCGCCGTTGGCTTACAAGCACAACAAGCTCATCTCCTTCATTGATAACCGTGTCGCCCTTAGGGGTGATGGGTACCTCGTTGCGTTCAACAGAAACGATAAGGCAATGCTTTCCCCAATCTATTTCGGATATTTTTTTGCCGTTTATGCTGCTGCCCGTAGGTACAACATATGTCTGCAAAATCTTTTCGCCTGTTTTTTTCGTGCTTTCTTCATTACTGTTTTTATTATCTGTGATTTTTTCAAGCAATGTCGTGTAAAACGGAGAAACCCCGAGCATATTGGCTGCTGCGTATGAAACAAGACTTACGGCAACAAGCGGAAGCAGGCTGTTCATATTTCCTGTTATTTCAAAAACAACAATTACACCTGTCAGCGGTGCACGGACTATTGATGCAAAAAGGCCTGCCATTCCAAGCACAACAAATTCATCCCATAAGCCTTCATTAAGATTGAATGCACGTATAACGGCCTCACCGTAAATGGCACCTATGTAAGTGCCAAGCACTGTAAGCGGATAAAGCGTTCCGCCGGGTGCACCCGAACTGAAGCTGAATGCCCCGAAGAAAAATTTTGCAATAAGCAAAACGGTCATAACTGCAATTGTAGGGTGATCGGATAAAAGAAAATCAACCATGCTGTGACCGCCGCAGAGCACCTGAGGTATACAGAGTCCCACAATTCCGCTTGCTGCAAAAACAAGCGCCAGCTTAAGCCAAGGCGGCACTTTTCTGATTTTTTTGTATAAATTCTGCCCGGCAACCATAATAATGTTATGTAAAGCACCGAAAACTCCGAGCAGAATACCCAGAATGATAAGAAGCCAATAATATTGAAGCGGAAGCGGATCGGTATCGTAGCTGAACACTGTGCCCTGACCGAAGAAGATTTTTGAAACAAAATCTGCCGTGATGGTGGCAACAATCCCCATACAAAGAATTGCCTTGTCAAAGGTGTGCTGTATTTCTTCAAGCACAAACATAATTCCTGCCAGCGGTGAATTAAATGCAGCAGACATTCCTGCACCTGCTCCGCAGCTTATCATACGCAGCTCGGTTGTTTTATCTGCTTTTGTTGCTCTGGCAACACCTTTTGCCGCCATTGCACCGAACTGAACGCTTGGTCCTTCTCTGCCGAGTGACAGGCCTGCAAAAACAGAAACAGTGCTGCCGATGAGCTTGGCAAATATAATTTTCCACCATTTCGGGTTAAAATAACCCTTTACCTCACCTGTGACCTGCGGAATTCCCGAGCCTCCGGAGAGGGGCTCCCATTTGATGATAAATGAAACAAAGGCCCCGAGCAGTGCAAGAGCAAACAGCCAAAGTGCCGTTTTCAAAGGATTGCCCTTAACGTAATCAATAACGGTATAAAGATATTCCTCTGCTTTTGAAAGTAGAAAACGGTATAAAACGCATATTAAGCCTGCGGCAATTCCGACCTCTATGCCGCGTACGATTAAATAAAAGCTTTCTTTTCTGTGATATTCAATTTTTCTGAAGGTGCTTTTTCCTTTTTCTTTCATAATGAAATCATCCTATGATTATAATAATTATTAATTACATATTTAACTATTATACGACTTAACCCTGATTTGTCAACTTACGAAATAT
>CAJTMQ010000115.1 GCA_910577215.1 uncultured Eubacterium sp.
CAAAAAGCTCCATTGCCAAGGCAATGGAGCTTTTTGCTACATAACATCTGTGTCTTCAAGACGTTCATTAAAAAATGATATAGGCTTTCTGAACGGGATTCTGATTAAAAGACCTATAACAAGTGCTATAATAATATATACTGACAGCTTAAGCAAATCAATCCAATAAGCATATCGGATGCATCATTAAGCGATATAAGAAGAGAGGATATGGTTTTATCTATCTGCTGCTTTACGGTATTATTGTAATCATCTGATACTGTTTTTATTTCATTTGAAATATTATTAAGCTTTAAGGTTATATCCGTAAAATCAGTTTCTTTGCTGTTATTTTTTATAACCATATTAATGTCAGATGCAGTTTTATCAGCAATATCGGTTATATTATTAAGCCTTTGTATCAATTCATCAAGCTTGCTTAACGGCTTGGGCAGGCTACTGTTTATCTTGAAAAGTGCAGATGATACAGATTCTGTTTTTAAAGCAATATCTGTACATTTATCATAAGCATTATGCAATTCTGCATTAATTGTTTCATCAGATTTTATTTCATTAATTCTGTCTGCCGCATTATTAATTGATACAGCAGCACTGTTCATATCTTTATCAATATCACCTAAAAACACACCAACTGTATCGGTAATACCGTTCATAGAGTTTTGCATCATTTTAATTGCATCTGATGTATTGTTTATAGCAGCATTGGTATTGCTGTTTAAAGAAGAAAAATCATAGCTGTTTATATCGGTGCCCAATTCTTTAATCAGCTTGGATGTTTCAGCAAAACCCGAAAGCGTTGAATCAAGTCCGTCAACACTTGCCTTTGCTGCATTAATCTGCTCGGTAAGCGTTGCAAAAAGGTTTTCATCTGCAGCAGACACATCATCCGAAATGATACCGAAAACCTGACTCAGAACATCTGCAACTGTTGAAACAAAGGATTCATTAACCTGAGTCTGCACGGTTGTAACAACTTTATCTGTTATTTTGGTCGCTATGGCATTCTTTTTTTCGTTGGCATAATATGTAATCTTCGGCTGTATAAATTCTGTTGTTAATATACTTGTCAATGAACTGCTGAAATTCTCAGGTATTTCAACTGCAGCATAATATTTTCCGGATTTCACACCATCAATCGCTTCTTCTTTTGAAACAAACTGCCAATCAATTGAATTATTTGATTTTAAATTACTTACTATCTGCTCACCAATACAAACATCAATATCCTTAATTACAGTTCCCGTATCGGAATTTATAACTGCAACCTGCATATTGCCCGTACTGCCGTAAGGATCCCAGTTAGCATATATGTTGAACCAAGCATACAAAGACGGAAGAAGAGCAACGCCTATAACAAGTATGATTGCCATAGAATTTTTGAATATATTTTTTAAATCACGCTTATAAATTTTCAGAATTGTTTTCATAAACTGTTTCCTCCTTAAAGGTATCATTAAAATCCATTACTTCTGCATTATTTATAAATCGCATAAACCTTTTAAATATAACATTTTTAAAATAATCTGCCATTAAAAATACAAAAACATCAATGAATATAAAAACAATCCAAAATGAAAACCATAGCATTT
>CAJTMQ010000116.1 GCA_910577215.1 uncultured Eubacterium sp.
CCTAGCCGATAGGTGTTTTTTGTTTTTTTATAGTTAATGTAATGTTCTGTTTGTTCAAGACGGAACTTTTTTCTTTTTAGCTCATAATAAAAAACTCGGTTTCATTGAAACCGAGTTTTCTTTTTGCATATTTAATCCGAAATTAAACAATACCCTGAGCCATCATTGCATCTGCTACTTTAAGGAAGCCCGCAATGTTTGCACCTGCAACAAGGTTGCCTTCCATACCGTATTTTTTAGCAGCCTCACAGCTGTTTTTATAGATGTTTTCCATAATGCTCTTAAGCTCAGCGTCAACAGCCTCAAATGTCCAAGGATGTCTGCCGCTGTTCTGGCACATTTCAAGCGCAGAAGTAGCAACACCGCCTGCGTTTGTAGCCTTGGCAGGACCGAAAAGAACACCGTTGCTCTGGAACTGAGCAATTGCTTCGGGAGTTGAAGGCATATTTGCACCTTCGCAAACTGCCATTACACCGTTTTCAATAAGAGTTTTGGCAGCATCTTCTGCAAGTTCGTTCTGAGTTGCACAGGGAAGAGCAATGTCACATTTTACATTCCAAACACCTTTGCAGCCTTCGTGATATTTTGCTTCAGGATGAAATTTAACATATTCGGAAATTCTCTTTCTTTCAACCTCTTTAAGCTGCTTTACGAGATCAAGATCAATACCGTTTTCGTCTACAATGTATCCGTTTGAGTCACTCATTGTAACAACCTTTGCACCAAGCTGAGTTGCCTTTTCACAAGCGTAAATAGCAACATTTCCCGAACCTGAAATACAAACGGTTTTGCCGTTGAAGGATGAGCCGTGATCATTAAGCATAGCTTCTGCATAATAGCAAAGACCGTAGCCTGTAGCCTCTGTTCTTACAAGAGAACCGCCGTAGTTTAAGCCTTTGCCCGTAAGCACGCCTACATTCTCGTTTCTTAATCTCTTATACTGACCGAACAGGAAGCCGATTTCACGTCCGCCTACACCGATATCGCCTGCAGGAACGTCTGTATCAGCACCGATATGCTTTGAGAGCTCTGTCATAAAGCTCTGGCAGAAACGCATAACCTCCATATCACTCTTGCCCTTAGGATTAAAATCAGAGCCGCCCTTACCGCCGCCGATAGGGAGACCTGTTAAACTGTTTTTGAAAATCTGCTCAAAGCCAAGGAATTTGATAATTCCTTCATAAACAGACGGATGAAAACGAAGTCCGCCCTTGTAAGGACCGATTGCACTGTTAAACTGAATTCTGTAACCTCTGTTAATCTGAACCTTGCCGCTATCATCAACCCACGGAACTCTGAATTTTATAATTCTTTCAGGTTCTACTATGCTCTCAAAAACACCTCTTTCAATGTATTCGGGATGAGCCTCCGCAACACCAACAAGAGATTCAAGCACTTCAAAAACTGCCTGATGAAATTCAGGCTCGTTAGGGTTGCGCTTGATAACTCTTTCCATAAGACCAGCAAGATATTCGTTTTTAATTTCCATTTCTTGTCCCTCTTTCGCGTAAATTATTTTGAATTTTCAAAATTATGCTAATATTTT
>CAJTMQ010000117.1 GCA_910577215.1 uncultured Eubacterium sp.
AGGTAAATATCAAGCTGAATAATACCAGCTATGAGCATACGGGCAAGCCTTTGGGCCCCGGACTTACGGTTACGGACAGCAAAGGAAAGGTTTTGACAAGAAACGTTGATTATACCCTTAAATACAACGGAGAGAGAATCAAGCCCGGCAAATATTCTGTAACGGTTACAATGATAGGAAGCTATGCGGGAACGCATACGGAATATTATAATATCACAGAAAATAAGGTAAATATCAAGCTGAATAATACCAGCTATGAGTTTACAGGTAAGCCGCTCGGTCCCGGACTTACGGTTACGGACAGCAAAGGAAAGGTTCTGACAAGAGATATTGATTATACCCTTAAATACAACGGTGAAAGGATTGAGCCGGGTACATATTCGGTTACGGTTACACTTATGGGCAATTATGTTGGCTCAGCTACAGCGAATTATAAGATTACCGAAAACAATGTAACTGTTAAACTGAATAATACAATTTATGAATGCACGGGCAAACCGCTTGGTCCGGGTCTTACCGTAATGAACAGTAAAGGAACAGTTCTGACAAGAAACGTTGATTACACACTTAAATACAATGGTGAAAGAATTAAGCCGGGTATATATTCGGTTACGGTTACACTTAAAGGAAATTACAGAGGCTCTGTTACTGAGGAATATCAGATTGTTGAAACATATAAGTCAATTCCTCTTAACTCAAAAGCAATCAGTTGTTCAAATTCACGCAAAAACTGTACAAGATATATTTACGGAACATCATCAATGGGTTATTCTCTTGATGCGTTTATTATCGACGGAAATGGTAAAAATAATAAAGTAATATTTATAGATTTTGCAGTTCACGGCTTTGAAGATGAATATGCGAGGGATGGTCAGGTCCTTGTACAGCTTGGAAATGAGCTTGTTGAGTATTATGCATATCATCCTGAGTTACTTGGAGATTACCGAATGGTAATTGTTCCTTGTGCAAATCCTGATGGAACAATACACGGTAAAAACAATTATCGTGCAGAAAAGAGCGGCGCTTTTGGCAGATGTACATATACAGGTGTTGATATGAACAGAGATTTCAAAGCAGGAGGATTTAAGGCTGTTGAATCAAGGGCACTTCGCGATTTGATGAATAAATATCCTATGAAGATTTATCTTAATTTTCATGGCTGGCTTGACGGTGTATATGGAAATCCGGAGCTTGTAAAAATTTTCAGAGCAAATGCAGGTCTTACAGAAGATCATTCAAATGCTTACGGAGCCAGCAAGGGTTACATTGAAGGATATGTTAATAATACCTTCAGAGCAAAATCTGCTATGGTTGAGCTTAGAAACACAAAATCCGTAAACACTTCAAAAGTTATTTCTGCAATTAATACGTCTATTGCCAAGAATTAGTATTGTAAGATTATAAAAAAAGAAATGCATAGTAAAAATCCCGCAGA
>CAJTMQ010000118.1:0-1119 GCA_910577215.1 uncultured Eubacterium sp.
ACAAATAAGCTGAAAAAAGTTCTGTTTGTAGCAACAGGGACGTTGTGTCACCAACCTCAAGCAAGCAGGGAAATCCTATTCCGGGTATTGCACACGCTGTGTTGCTGGAGGTTTGATTATAGATTTGAAAAACAATACCTTTACACTGAAGATACAGCTGAATAAAGAATGGCTGCAGTCTGACGAGCGAAAATATCCGATTACCGTAGATCCGATGCTGAAAACGCAGCGGGACGCGGCGGTGATGCAAGTGTAAATAACTATAACGGTAACTATATATACACAGCCAATCATACAGGATAACGGCGGAAATCTTATGCCTGTTGATTTGTCGGTTATATGCAATGCAAATATGAAAACGGTTGAATATTCTCATTTAGGAGATTATTTCCGAACCAATTACTATATTTTTCTTAAAAAGGAAAGCCGGAGGTGGTATTTCTATCCTGTTGAAAAAACGGAAGAAAAAATGATAATAACCGAAGCAACCTATACAGACAGCGGAAACTTCCTCAAAACCTTAAAGGATGAGGTTGGTGCGGCAACCAACTATTCATATGATGAAAAGAAGGGAACACTGCAGTCTGTAACCGATGCAGACAGGCAGACACAGGAACGCTTTGAAAGGCTCATAGAGGGAATGAAACAGGCACAAGGCTTAACGAAAGTTGAAGGCTGAAAATGCGTTAGAATGGACAGAAAGAGTGAATAATATAAGGGCTTGTACGAGGGCAGTTGTGAACGAGATAATTATTTACTCATAGGCAATACAGCGGCAGAGGCTTAAATCTCTGTTGCTTTTTTCTGGAATCTTAGTGTCTGTATTCGTACCTTTCACATTAGAATCTTGAAAAGGGCAGTATAGGTGTTTATAATTGTGTTAGAGGTAACAAATGGATATTCAGATTATTGAACATATAAAAGAAAAGTTACAGGTGGTTATTAATTGCTGACGGATAGATAATGAAATTATGCGGTTAAAATATCACATTGAAATGTTTGACAAAAAACTACAGACAAAAAAAGATAAAGAATGGCCGGCATTAATTATTCGCTGTACTAATAGTCAATTGATGGTTGAATTAAAGAATCAACCAATAGTTCCTTTCAAAAAAATGC
>CAJTMQ010000118.1:1152-1403 GCA_910577215.1 uncultured Eubacterium sp.
TCAAGAAAAAATTGGAAAATTTATTGCTGAATGTCGTAAAGAAAAAAATCTTACTCAGTTACAGCTGGCAGAAAAGCTTAACATTAGTAATAGAGCGGTTTCAAAATGGGAAACGGGAAAAAGCTGTCCAGATGTATCGATAATGATGGAGCTATGTGACATTCTTGGAATAAATGTAAACGAATTGTTATCAGGAGAAAGGATTATAATGGAAAATTATCAAAAAAAGGCAGAACAAAATTTGGTGGAAT